>JAPORI010000166.1:0-6962 GCA_026710225.1 Betaproteobacteria bacterium | reverse complement strand
AGGTTGTCGAACACGCGCGCAAATCGGGTATCGACGAGGCGCAAATCAAGACGATCAGCCAGACAGGCGCAACCGAGCAGCAACGGGAAAATCAACGCATCGAGCAACTCGAGCAGCAACTGGCATCATCCCTGTACGACAAGCTCGGCTTCACTCCCTGCTGGCCGCGACCGCCGGCCGGACACCATCTTGCGTTTGCCATCGATTGGCGCGCCGCTGATGGCAGTTATCGACTGCGGGCGATTTTCCCGGCCGCCGAGCCGGTTGTCGAGCGCGCCCTGACCGGGCCGCTTGCCGTGCTGCGCAACTATCCGCAAGGCTGGATTGGCCGCAGCCAACTGCTTGAATTCGGACGCCTGCTCGAACAGGCCCGGGCGGAGCATTATCGATACGCCTGCCGGCTCACCGCCAGCATCGATCCGAGCGTTGACGGAAACGTGGTGCTGTTTGTCAGGGATCAGGTCCGCCTGTATCCGATCTACCGATGAAGGAAGAACTTCCGATCCTGCGCGCCAGCTATGACCGCCGGCTGCGCGAACTGCAAGAGCAAATCGCGGCCGGCTGCCCAAACCGCATCCGCAGCAACGAGACGCAAGACAAAGCTGGCCCGGCAAATCCGGATTCCTCGCCGCCGGCAATTCCGGCCCGAATCCTCCGCCGATTGTTTGCGATCATCAACGATCGCATCTAGACAATATCCGCACCGATAGAATCGGAACTGTCCATGCCGTTGATCGCATCTGATATTCACTTTGCCCGCAATCTCGCGCCGGTGCTGCGCGGCGTATCTTTGCAGGTGGAAAGCGGCCAACTGTTGCAGGTAACCGGTGCCAACGGCTGCGGCAAGACCTCCCTGCTCAAGATTCTGTGCGGACTGATTACACCGGATCGGGGAGAAGTGCGCTGGAACGACAGCAGCATCTGGCGGCTGGCATCCGGCTACCGGGCGCAAATCGCCTATGTCGGGCACAAGGACGGCATCGCTGGCGACCTGACCCCGCTCGAGAACCTTGAATTTGCCGCAGCGATCGCCGGCGAACCAGCCGCTGACGTGCAGCCGGCTTTGCGCAAATGGGGTCTGGACCGTCAGGACCGGCCCTGCCGGCTGCTGTCGGCCGGTCAGCGGCGCCGTCTGGCGCTGGCGCGACTGGAACTGCTGCCGGCGAAACTGTGGATTCTCGACGAGCCGCTCACCGTTCTGGACGAAGCCGGCAAGCAGTTGCTCGGCGAGAGCATCGAGCAACACACAACTGATGGCGGCTGTGCGATCATGGCCACCCACCAGCAGCCCGGCTGGCAGATGGCTTCTTTTTCGCTGGCGCTGTGAAACTGCCGCTACTGCGCCGCGATCTGCTGGTTGCCGCCCGGCGGCCGGGCGAATGGCTGATCCCGCTGGCCTTTTTCACCGCAACGGTTGCCATCTTCCCGCTGGCGATCGGCACCCGCCCGGAAACCCTGCGCACCATCGCCCCCGGAGTAATCTGGACCGTTGCCCTGCTTTCATCGCTGCTTTCTCAGGACATGCTGTTTCGTCGCGACATCCGGGACGGATCGCTTGAACAGTTGCTGCTGTCGCCGCGACCGCTTATTCTGGCGGTACTGGCCAAAGCCGTAGCCCACTGGCTGGCCTGCGGCCTGCCGCTAATCGTGCTTGCACCGCTGCTGGCTGCCTGGATGCAGTTGCCAGCCGAGCAGTTGCTGTTGCTGCTAGTCACCCTGCCGCTGGGCACCGCGGTATTCAGCCTGCTGGCGGTATTTGCCGAAGCGGTTGCCGCCGGAGCCTCCCGCAGCCGCTTTCTCGGCGGCATGCTCGCCCTGCCACTGTGCATGCCGGCGGTGATCTTCGCGGCCGCCGCGGTTGCCGGGGACGCACCGGCCGCACCGCTGCTGCTGCTGGCCGCCTGCCTGTCGCTGGCAATCACCGTACTGCCGCTGGCCGCGGCCGGAGCGCTGCGCGCTTCGGCGCAGGGCATCTAGGCAAAGATAATGGGCACATCGGTGTACGCAACCCTGGGGCGGCTTGCTTCGCCGCCGGTCTTCTACCGGATCGCCGAAGCAAGCCGGATATGGCTGATCGGACTGTTTCTGTTGCTGTTCATTCCCGGCATATACGGCGCCCTGATCGGGGCGCCGCCGGACTATCAGCAGGGCGAAGGCTATCGAATCATATTCGTCCATGTACCAGCCGCCTGGATGTCATTGTTCATCTACGTGAACATGGCCGGCATGGCGGCAGTATCGCTGATTTGGCGCGGCAAGACTGCGGCCATATGCGCCCGCGCCTCGGCGCCGGCCGGTGCTGCATTCACCGCCTTGACTCTGGCAACCGGATCAATATGGGGCAAGCCGATGTGGGGAACCTGGTGGGTATGGGATGCGCGCCTTACTTCCGAACTCATCTTGCTGTTCATCTATCTGGGGTACATGGCGCTGGTCGCGTCGATTCCGGATCGGCGTACCGCCGCTGCCGCCGGAGCGATTTTGCTGCTGGTAGGCCTGATTAATATCCCGGTCATCCATTTTTCGGTTGACTGGTGGAACACCCTGCACCAGCCGGCAACCATCGCCAAGTTCGGTGCGCCTTCGATCGACAAGGCGATGCTCATGCCGCTGCTGCTGATGGCCGGATCATTCATGGTCTTCTATCTGGCGGTGATGGCGACCATGGCACAAGCGCTGCTGCTCGAGCAGGAAGCATCATCCCAGTGGGCCAAACAGGCAGCATCCTGATGGAGAGTCTCGGCGAATTCCTGGCGATGGGCGGCTACGCAGCATATGTCTGGTCGTCCTATGCGCTGAGTGCGGCAGTGCTCGCCGGCTTGTGGCTGACCGCGCTGCGCCGCAAGCGCGACAGCCGCCGCAAGGTTGCCGCGCTCAATGAGGATCGGCAATGACGCCGCGACAGCAGCGCATGGTACTGGTGCTGTTCATTCTCGCCGGTGCGGCCCTTACCGTCGGCCTTACCGTCGCGGCATTCCGCCAGAACCTGCTGTTCTTCTACACGCCCAGCCAGATAGTAGCCGATGAAGCTGACACCGCCGGCCGCACTTTCCGGCTCGGCGGCCTGGTGGCAGAAGATTCGCTGCAAAAAAGCGCCGACAGTATTGAAGTGCGCTTTGCGGTTACCGATACCGCCCAGGCGGTTACCGTCTCATACAGCGGAGTACTTCCCGATCTGTTCAGGGAGGGACAGGGCGTTGTGGTACGGGGGAGTTGGCAAGACGGAATCATGATCGCCGATGAAGTGCTGGCCAAGCACGATGAAAACTACATGCCGCCGGAAGCGCAGGCAGCAATCGAGGCCGCCAAGACTCTTGAGCAATAATTTTTCAGGAGCATTTCGCCTTGGCAACGATCGCTGAGGTTGACAGTCCTGCAACCATATCAAGATAGACAACCTTGGCACCGGTGCGCTGCGCGGTTTGTGCATCCGGCGAGTCCTTATCCTGCCAATCCTTGCCCTTGGCATAGATGTTCGGTCGCACCGCCTCAATCGTATCGCCGGCAGTCGGTCCCGAAAAGGAGGTTACCGCATCGACACAGGCAAGCCCGGCCAGCAACCGCATTCGCTGCCCCAGCGAATTGATCGGCCGACTCTCACCCTTGAGGGCGGCAACCGATTCATCATCGTTTACCGCAACAACCAGCACATCACCAAGCCGAGCAGCAGCAGCCAGCGATGCCAGATGCCCGGCGTGAAGAATGTCGTAGCAGCCGTTGGTCATCACCAGATTCTTGCCCTGCTGCTGCATCTGCCGGGCATAGTCACCAATGTGTTCAGGTGCGATTATGCGACCGGAGCCGGAGCCGGCAAAGTCTTCGGCAGTCACCGCCACTGCCCCCAACTTGGCAACCGCAATGCCGGCGGCCTTGTTGGCCAGATACATGCTCTCGATTAACGGCATTCCCGCAGCCAGGCCAAGCGCCATCAGTGCGCAGACCGTATCACCAGCGCCGGTGACATCAAACACTTCCCTGGCATAACTGGGCAGCGAATGAACCGGATGGTCGCGCTGATGCAGCCGCATACCCTCCTTGCCCATCGTGACCAGAAGCGCATCCAGATCATGGCCGGCAATAACTTCTTGCGCCGACTGACCGGCGCTGCCAGCGGCAAACTCGGCAAGATTGGGAGTAAGCAGGCTGGCACCGCGATAGCGCTGCCAGTTGCCGCCGCGCGGATCAACCACTAGCGGAATTTTCGCCTTGCCGATTATTTGCGCGCACTCGGCCAGCGATCCCAGACCGTAGTCGGAAAGCAGCACGACATCGTGTTGGGATGCAAGTTCGCCGGCTTGTTGGGCGATTTTTTCGGCAGCATCGCCAAAGGTTGAATCTGAATCCACCCGCAGCATCTGCTGACCCTGGGCAACAATTCGCAACTTGCTGGCGGTTGACGATTGCGATTGCACCGCAACCAATTCGAAGCCGGCTTGCCGGCAGCATTGCGCCAGCATCTCACCTTCCCGATCGCTGCCGGCAGCGGCCAGCAGGGTTGCACTAGCACCCATAGCCGCAACATTCGCGGCTGCATTCGCAGCACCGCCGCAGCGCAGCGTTTCGCCGCGGTTGATTAGCACCGGCACCGGCGCTTCTCTAGACAAACGCTCCGCATCACCAAACCAGTAGCGATCCAGCACTGCATCACCGACCACCAGCACCCGACGGCCGGCAAAGGACGGCAGGAGTTCCGCATCCGAAATCACGCTGTTGAAATCAGCCATTGGCATCAGCCCCTTCTTGGCCAAGACGCAACCGGGCAGCCCGGGCATGCGCGACCAGGCCCTCGCCGCAGGCAATTTGCGCGGCAATCGGAGCCAGTTCGGCTGACCCGGATTCGCTGGCGGCAAAAATGCTGGTGGTACGCATGAAATCACCTACCGACAGCCCGGAGGAAAAGCGCACCCGGCCGGCAGTCGGCAGGACATGGTTGCAGCCGGCGCAGTAGTCCGACAGCACCACCGGCGAAGCGGCTCCGGCACAAAGACAGCCGCAAATCCACTCCTGGTCGATCTGCCGATGCGCATCGGCAATCGAAAGTTGCAGGTGCTCGGCGGCGATCCGGTTGGCCGCCTGCCGCGCCTGATGCAAGTCGCCAGCTTCGATCAGGGCTGCATTTGCCAGCACCTTGGCCAAAACAACACTGCGTTCATCGCTGCCGGCGGCAAGTTCGACGAGCAGTTGTTCAACCTGATCAAGTTCGGTGCAGCTGGTTGAAATCAACGCCACCTTGGAGTCTGCACCGTGCTCGGCCTGGGCGGCCAGATCGGCAGCAGTCCATGCAGCCGGTGCGCTGCCGTCGCCAATCACAACCAGTTCCGAAGGTCCGGCCAGCAGATCTATGCCAACCTCGCCGGCCAGTTGCCGCTTGGCTTCGGTAACGTATGCGCTGCCAGGCCCGACTATCTTGTCTACTCTGGCAACCGTCTCGCTGCCCAGAGCAAGCGCGGCGATCGCCTGGGCACCGCCGATGCGCAAGCCTTCGCTGATTCCGGCCAGTTGCGCGGCATGGGCAACCCAGGGATTGAGGCGACCGGGGGCTGCCGGTGTCGCAAATATCATCTTTTCCACTCCGGCAACCGCGGCCGGCAGTGCGCCCATCAGCAGCGAGGACGGATACGCGGCTCTGCCGCCGGGAACATAGACGGCGATCGAAGCCAGCGGCTGCGGCCGGCGCAGCAAGCGGTTGCCCAGCTCATCTTTAAATTCAATCGTCTCCGGCAACTGCCGGCAATGCCAGTCTCTTATCCGGCCGGCTGCGGCCGCAAGCGCGACCCGATCGTCACTGGCAAGCTCATTAGCTGCCTTGTCGATCTCGCTTTTGTCAATGCGCAGTTGCCCGGCTGCGTCCGGTTTCCATCCGTCGAAGCGCTCGGTAAACTCGATCAGTGCCTGATCGCCGCGCTCGGCTATTGCCGCGATCGTCGCTGCAACCTGCTCTTGCAACTGCAGATTGCGGCCGCCGGCTAGCCATTGCTCGGCTAGCCACTGGTCAAACAGCTGTGATTGGACTGGACAGCGAAGCAGTTTATTCATCAGCGCCGGCCGCCAGTTGCGCGGCAATCGCATCCAGCTCGGTGCGGCGACGCAAGAAGGCACCCTGATTGAAGATCACCTGGGTACAAATCGGCATGATCTGCTCCACCTCAACCAGCCGGTTGGCCTTGAGCGTCTGACCGGTCTCGACCAGATCAACGATCAGATCGGCCAGGCCGACCAGCGGCGCCAGTTCCATCGACCCATACAGCCGGACGATTTCAGCATGCACCCCAACCCGGGCAAAATGGTTGCGAGCCAGACGCGGATACTTGGTCGCGACCACAACCCGTGCTCCCCGCTGAATGCGACCAGCATAGTCGTAATCGGCGCGGGCAGCAACCGCAAGCCGGCACTTGCCAAGCGCAGTCGCCGGGCCTTGATAGATGCCGGCCAATGGATTGTCCAGCAGCAAATCGCGGCCGGCAAGACCGATCTGGGCGGCACCGCAGGCGACATAGGTCTGGACATCGGCAGCCCGGACGATGATCAGGCGCAAGCCGGCATCCTTGCAGGCAATTACGATCCGCCGATCGTCAGCGGCGATCGGATCGGCCGGCTGCAAGCCGGAGCTAGCCAGCAGACTCTGGGCCTGGGCCAGAATCCGGCCCTTGGGCAGGGCGACGGTCAGCACTGGCGGAAAGACTCAGCGATCCGGATCGATGTCGGCAAGAAACTCATCGATTCGCTCAGCAGTTATCTTGGCGTGCATCTTGACGTTGTCAACGATCACCACCGGACACTCCTTGCAGGCTCCGAAACACTCGCCCTCAACCAGGGTGTACTTGCCGTCGGCGGTTGTTTCACCGAATTCAATGCCAAGCTTCTTCTTGAACGCAGCCGCGGCGGAAGTCGCACCCATCAGCGCACATGGAACATTGGTGCAGATGCATATCTTGCAGCGGCCGACCGGCTTGACATCGTAC
>JAPORI010000052.1 GCA_026710225.1 Betaproteobacteria bacterium | reverse complement strand
GCCGAACGCATTGCTAAAGCCGACATCGTCATAACCAACAAGGTGCGCATCGGCAAGCGGGAACTCGCCGCTGCCGCCAGACTGAAACTGATCATAGTTGCCGCAACCGGCTACGACATTATCGATGTCGAGGCGGCGCAACAAAACGGCGTTGCCATCGCCAATTCACCCGGCTACTCGCTGTCCTCGCTGCCCGAACACGCAGTTGGGCTGATGTTTGCAGTGGCGCGCAGCATCGTGCCGTTTGCCAGGGCTGCCAGCGACGGCACCTGGACGCAAGCATCAACTTTCTGCCTGCATAACTGGCCAATCATCGAATTGCGCGGCCTTGTGCTGGGAATCATCGGCAGCGGCAGTTTGGGCCGGGCAACCGGCAAGCTGTGCGCGGCGCTGGGAATGCGGCCGATTTACCTGAAGCGCAAGCAGTCGCCATCATCCGGCGGCGATGATTTGAAGCGACTGGCCTGGGACGAGTTGCTGGCAACTTGCGACATAATCAGCCTGCACTGTCCGCTTGCGCCTGACAACCGGCATATGTTCAATGGGGATGCCTTTGCGCAGATGAAAAACAGCGCAATCTTGATCAATACCGCCCGCGGCGCTCTGGTTGACGCTGCCGCTCTGGTCGCCGCGCTCGAAGACGGCCAGATCGCCGGAGCCGGCATCGATGTTCTTGATCAGGAACCACCGCCGGCAACCAACCCGCTGATCTCCTGCTCTCATCCGGCACTGGTAGTCACCCCCCATGTCGCTTGGGCGAGCCGGCAGGCGCAAGAAAGGCTGCTTGATCTGATCGCTGCAACCGCCGACGCGTTCATGCGCGGCCAGCCGCAGCATCTGGTTGCATGAAAGACGATCGCGAACTGGTACTTGAGCGGGTGCAATCAGCGCTTGCCGCCTCACCGCACCGATCACCGGCACCAGACCGGCCAGCTCCGCCGGCAGCGGAGGCATCCGGCCGCGGCGATGTTGGTGAACGATTTGTCAAAATGGTGCAGGAAAACGGCTGTGCAAGTGTGCGCGTGGAAAACTTGAACGAGGCGCCGGCGGCCGCGGCCGCCTACCTGCGCGAGCGCGACCTGCCGCAGCAAGCGGCGATCGTCGAGAGCAAAATCACTGCCTTGCCCTGGACCGGCGCCGGCATCAAGGCAATCGAAAATCCAAGCAAAGACGAGCCGGTGACGATAACCGGTGCGATTGCCGCGATCGCCGAAACCGGTCAGATCGCGCTGGCCGCCGCCAGCCAGGAAAGCCTTGCCAGCCTGCTCGCCCGCACCCACATCGTGCTAATCGAAGAGACGGCGATTTGCCCGAGTCTGGACAATCTGGCGGAAATTATCGACCGGCAACCGAGCGGAATCATTCTGATCGCCGGGCCTTCACGCACCGCTGACATCGAGCAGACCATCGTGCTCGGAGCGCACGGACCGCAAGCGATGCTGGTGATAGTCGCCGGCGGCGACTAGATTTCGAAGCAGTCGCCCTGCTTGAGAATCTTCACCGGCAGGTCTGCTGACTCGGCAAGTTCGTCAACCACCTCCTTGACATATATCGGCTTGATGTGGGTGGCATAGAACTCGATGCCGGGCAGATCAACAAGCGGCCGGCACGATTCAATCATCATCTCCGGCGTCATGTGCTTGGAAATATGGGCGATTTTGACCAGCCGGTTGGGAAAGGCTGCTTCGGTGATGAAGTATTTGACCCGCTTGCGGGAAAGAATCCAGTCGTAGACCTCCTGAGGGGCGCTGATCATGTCGGAGATGAATACCATGTCCGCCTCCTCGCCGTGCAGGCAGTAGCCGACGGTTGGCACCGCGTGCTCAACCGGCAGCGGGGTGAATTCGCAATCACCGATCACGATGCGCTCAAACGGCTTGACCGGGACGAACTCGACCATGTTGACGCCGTTGATGACCACTTTTTCGATCTCCGGCCACAACTGGCCGTTGACCAGATCGCTGGTCAGCGCATTGGAAGTCTCCGGCAGACAGTAGATTCGGGTCGGCTGCGATCTGGTCTCGATGTCCTGATCGGAAAGAAAGCAGATCGACGAGACGTGATCCAGATGTGAATGGGAAATGAGAATATCCCTGATCTTCACTGCTTCCGGGATAGCGAGATTGCCAGCACCGGTGCCGGCATCGAGCAGGATCGAATCATTGATGCGCAGACAGGTAGTGTCGTGCCCCTTGCACAACCCACCGCTGCAACCGAGAACTTCCACCTTCATGAACTCTTCCCTCTACTTGGTGTCAAAATTGGTAATCGGCTCCCAGTCGTCGCCGGGCGGCGCCTCAATCAGCCGTTGTGCCCGCGCCCGATAGGTCATGAACAGACCGTCGGACGGGAACTTGGTCAGCGCCTCTTCAAGCAGGGTGTGCAGTTCGACAAAGCGCCTTTGCGAATAGGCCTCCCATATCTTGAATGAAATCTCCTGCTTCTCCTTGGCCGCACCAGATGCGTACTCGTACTCGCCCAGCGGCTCGTAGATGGTAACCGCATTCTGCTTGCCCTTGACCCGCACCTTGTCCACTGGCCGGTAGATGATCTCATCTTTGGAAAGCTCGTAGGTTTTCTCGCCGACGATTATCGGCACTTCGTACTGCTTGGTGATTCCCTCCAGCCGTGAGGCCAGATTTACCGGGTCGCCCATAACGGTGTAGGCGAGTCTGATCGCCGAACCCATGTTTCCTACACAGGTCTCACCGGAATTGACTCCGATGCCCATCTTCAGTTCCGGCAGGCCGCGAGAAACCAGGCTTTCAGACAACTTCTCCATCGCAAACTGCATCCCGAGCGCCGCCTGCACCGCATGGATCGAGTGCCTGCTGTCGTCCAAGGGCGCGTTCCAGAACGCCATTACCGCATCCCCGATGTACTTGTCGATCGTCCCCCGGTTGTCGTGGATAACCTTGGACAGCACGGTAAGCATCTGGTTCATGAACTTGGTCAGGTCCTGGGCGGTGAACTTCTCGGAAATGCTGGTGAAGCCGCGCACATCGGAAAACAGGATGCTCATCTCCCGAATTTCACCTTCCATGGAAAAGCCCTTCTTGCTCTCGCCGAGTTGCTTGGCCAGCGACGGCGGCAGGTATTGGCCAAGCACATTCTGGACATGCCGCTTCGAGTACCATTCGATCAGGAAGCCGGACAGGATGCTCAAAAAGAACATCAGCACCAGCAGGATGATGAAGGGCGCCAGACGATACACTTCGCCGTTGCCCTTCCAGGCAATCTCGAAGTTCAGGTAGTAGATCGCCGCGACGATAGCGATCGTCATCAGCAACGACAGGATCGGCGACAGCTTGGGCAGGATCAGACTCAGAAACAGGCCGAAAATGATCAGCGCCGCGGACTCGAACAGCCAGGCATTGTTGGGCACCTGCAAGCCGTCGCCTTCCAGAACATTGGCCATTGCCGCGGCGTAGAACTGCACCCGAGGCATCCGATGTCCAAGCGGGGTCAGCACCAGATCGTTGGCGTCGCTGGCCGAGGCTCCGACCAACACTATCTTGTCGCGCAAGCCCGGTTTGGGAGCAGTTTCGTCGGAAAGAATTTCCAGGGCCGAATACCTGTCAAATGCGTCCACCGATCCCACCTTGCTGAAATCAACGAGCATGCTGCCGTCGGACGACACCGGTATCTGGTATTTGCCAACCCTTATTTTGTCGATTGCATCAGGCCCCAGCAGTCCGCCCACCGTTTTAATTTGCAAATCATCCATCACCAGCTGGCTGTCGAGAAAGCGCAGCGCCTGCAACGCAACCGACGGATAGGGCTGGCCGGCGTAGCGGGCCAAAAACTGAAAGCGCCTGGTGGTTGCATCCTTCTCAACGATGTCGGCAACAAAGCCGGTAGCAAGGGCGTAGTTGGAATAGGCAGCCTTGCCCACCGAATAGCCGGTAAAACCGGTAAGCCGGGGAATGCTCGAGCGGATGCTGCGCTGCTGCCGGCGGTCTCCACCGCCCAGACTGACCGGATCCGGCAGAGCGCTGACCTTGCGGTCGCTGAAGTCAAGTTCATAGGGAAACAGCACGAAGCGACCGTCCAGCCCCCGCCGCAGCCGGGCATCCGGATCATAGGTGCTTTGCATCTGCCTGATCGAGTCGATGATCAGGGTATCGAAATTGCTAAAGGAACTGATCAGATCCTTGAAGATTCGATCCGGCTCCCGGCTGCCGTCGTTGCGCAGCGGATACAGCAACAGGATCATCTTGGTCTCGTGCACGTCGCGCAGGTTGGTGACCAGATCGGCAATCACGTCGTTGTGCCACGGCAAGGTGCCGTATTGACTGATCGCATCCGCATCTATGTTGATGATCGCAATCTCATCACTGGGTTCGGCGGAATATTCGACCGCCAACTGCTGGCGCCAGTTGTAGGCGGCATCCTCAATCTCGTCAATCAGCGGAAAGGAGAACGGCAGCGGCGCGCCCTGATAGGTGAGCATCGGCAGCACCAAGGCGGTTGCTATTAACAGATTTACCAGAACCCTCTTCATCGTCTCTATCTAGGCAGTTCCGCCGGCGGCGGACAGACAATTTCTAGATTCTATCTTGGCCGCCAACTGCTCGGCCGCCTGCCGGGCTGCCGCGGCAGTTTCAGCCTCGACCAGGATCCGCACTACCGGCTCGGTTCCCGAGGGCCTGACCAGCACCCGCGCCACCTGCGCTTCGGCCTCGGCTGTTGCCGCCGCCGAGGCAAGATCGTCCGCCGCTGCCGCTGGATCGGCTGCGGCAACCGACACAACAGCTTGCGGCAGAGGCTGGTAGGAACTAACCGCTTCGGCAAGGGTTTCCCCCAGTTGCACCACGGACGCCAGCACCGCCAGGGCGGCGAGAATTCCGTCGCCGGTAGGGTGCCGCTGCGGCAGCAGCAGGTGCCCGGACGGCTCCCCGCCGAGCGGCCAACCCTTGGCGCGCAGCAGTGCCGCAACATTGCGATCACCGACTGCCGAACGCGCAAAATCAATCCCCATCCCGGCCAGGGCGCCGGCTAAGGCGCCATTGCTCATCAGGGTGCCAACCACGCCCGGCGGCGGGTTGCCGGCAGCCGCCAGAGCGCGGCACATCAGGTACAGGCAGGCGTCGCCATCGAGCAAGTGGCCGGCCGCATCGATCAACAGCAGCCGATCAGCGTCGCCATCGACCACCACCGCACAATCGGCGCCGTGTTCGGCAACCGCCCGGCGGGCAGCTTCCGGTGCCAGCACCCCGCAATCGACATTGATGTTGCGGCCGTCCGGCTCATTGCCGATGGCGACAACCTCGGCCCCGCAGCGACGCAGCACCTCCGGCAGACAGTGATAGGCAGAGCCGTTGGCAGCGTCGGCGACTATTTTCAGGTCGGCCAGTTGCGCCTGCGGCTCGCTGGCCACGCAAAAGCGGATATATCTTTCGCAGGCATCATCGATACGGCGCGCCTTGCCCGGCTCAGCCTCCCACTGCGGCTCGCCCTGTGCGACGATCTGCTCGATCCGCTTCTCCTGATCGTCGGAAAGCTTCGCTCCGGCGGCATCAAAAACCTTGATGCCATTGTCCTGATATGGATTGTGCGAGGCCGAAACCACTATGCCGGCGGCGGCGCCCTCCTCGGCGGCCAGTCGCGCCACCGCCGAAGTCGGCAGAGGACCGGTCAGGGCGACATTGATGCCAGCAGCTGCCAAGCCTGCCTCTATCGATGATTCAACCATGTAGCCGGAGAGGCGGGTATCCTTGCCGATGATCACCTCGGCATCCGGACTGCCAAGCACCTTGCCCAGCGCGTATCCGAGCCGCACCAGAATTTCCGGAGTAAGCGGCGGCAGCCCTACCCGGCCGCGAATCCCATCAGTTCCGAATGCGCATGATCGGCCTGGCGTCATTGTCCACAGTCCGGAGAATCAGGGAGTGTCTTGTACCTGCTGAAGTACCTTTTCGCGAAAATCAGGATAGTTCATCTTGCCGGCAATATCCTGGGCAAGCTGCGCATCGCCAGAGCGAAAGGCGGCAAAGGCCAAATCGGCATGAGCAATGTCTCGCTCGACACCAGCCATCTCCCCGGCTACTGCCAAACCGGCCGCCAGCGCATCAGATGCCTCGGGCGCAAAATCGGCTACCTTGGCCTTTTCGATGGCCAGATAAGCGTAGGCTCGGGCGCGATCCAAAGACAACATGTTGCCGGTTTCGGCAATCTGCATCGCGACTGCAAACTGCTCGACGGCCAGATCATCCTGGCCTTCATCAGCATACTCAACCGCCAGAACCGCATGCGCATGACTCTTGATCCCCGGATTGGCAATCCGATCGATGCGGGAAAAGGCCAGGGCATAGTCGCCTCCGCGAGCGGCCATGCGCACTTCCCCGACCACCGAAGTGTCCTGAGAGGAAAAGAACTGCGCGCCAGCCGCCGCCGCCGCCAGAATGCAGGCAATTGCTGCAAGACGCGCCACCATTTCTAGGCAACCCCGGCCGCGCTGCCGCTTTCCGGGGCGGCTGCCGCCGGCTGCTGGCCATCCTTGTCCTGACTCGCCTCCGGCGAAGAACCGCCATCCTCCGGATTATGCGCCGGCGGCCGCGGCGGCCGGCCGGCAAAAATGTCGTCGATCTGCTCCTCGTTGATCGTCTCCCATTCAAGCAGCGCCTTGGTCATCGCCTCAACCTTGTCCCGGTTCTCGCGCAACAGACTGGCCGCCTTGCCATACTGCTCGTCGATGATCTCCTTGATCGCCTCGTCAACCTGACGCATGGTCGCTTCCGACACATGCCGAGGCTGAGCCAGCGCCCGGCCGAGAAAAACCTCCTCATCGGATTCCGAACAGACCATGGCACCGAGCGAAGCACTCATCCCCCACTGGGTAACCATCCGCCGGGCGGTGTCGGTAGCCCGCTCGAAGTCGTTGGAGGCACCGGTAGTCATCTGGTTCATGAAGATTTCCTCGGCAGCCCGGCCGGCGAGCAGCATGCAGATCGTGTCCAGCACCGTATCCCGGTTCATGTTGTAGCGGTCCTCGACCGGCAACTGCATGGTAACCCCCAGCGCCCGGCCGCGCGGGATGATCGTCACCTTGTGCACCGGATCGGCGTGTTCAAGCAAGCGAGCGACCACTGCGTGTCCGGATTCGTGATAGGCGGTGTTGCGCCTTTCGTGCTCGGGCATCACGATCGACTTGCGTTCGGCGCCCATGATGATCTTTTCCTTGGCCCGCTCGAAGTCGATCATCGATACCTTCTCGCGCGAGGAACGGGCTGCCATCAGAGCCGCCTCATTGACCAGATTCGACAAATCGGCACCGGAGAAGCCGGGCGTGCCGCGGGCGATGACCGAAGTCTTGACCTCATCGGCCAGCGGCACCTTGCGCATGTGCACCTTGAGAATCTCGGTGCGGCCGCGGATGTCCGGCAGCGGCACCACCACCTGCCGATCAAAGCGCCCCGGTCGCAGCAGCGCCGGATCGAGCACATCCGGCCGGTTGGTGGCCGCGATCACTATCACCCCCAGGTTCTCGTCAAAGCCGTCCATCTCGACGAGCATCTGGTTGAGAGTCTGCTCGCGCTCGTCGTTGCCGCCGCCCATGCCGGCGCCGCGCTGGCGGCCGACCGCATCGATCTCGTCGATGAACACTATGCACGGCGCGTTCTTCTTGGCCTGCTCGAACATGTCGCGCACCCGCGCCGCGCCAACCCCGACGAACATCTCGACAAAGTCGGAACCGGAGATCGAGAAGAACGGCACCTGCGATTCGCCGGCTATCGCCCGGGCGAGCAGGGTCTTGCCGGTACCGGGGTTGCCCACCAGCAGCACTCCGCGCGGAATCTTGCCGCCGAGCTTTTGAAACTTGGCCGGCGAGCGCAGGAAATCGACTATTTCGGCCACTTCCTCCTTGGCCTCGTCGCAGCCGGCAACATCCTTGAAGGTGACCGTATTGGACTTCTCGTCTATTACCCGCGCCCGGCTCTTGCCGAACGAGAACGCGCCGCCGCGGCCGCCGCCTTGCATCTGGCGCATGAAGAATATCCACACCCCGATCAAAAGCAGCATCGGCCCCCAGGAAAGCAGCAGCGCCCCGAGTATCGAGCGTTCCTCCATCGGCTCGGAAACTATCTGCACCCCGGCCTTGCGCAAGTCGGAGATCATGAACACGTCAGCCGGCGCATCGGTCATGTACTGGCGGCCGTCCGGACTGCGGCTGTAGAGTTTGCGCTCGTCAACCCGCACCGTCTCGAATCTGCCGCTCTCGGCGTCAGCCATGAACTGCGAGTACGGAATCATCTCGTACTGAGTGTTCGGGGAACGCAGATTGCTGAAAATCAGGGCGATGACCGAAAAGGCCAGCACCCAGACAAAAAGGGATTTCACGATTGGATAGTTGCCTGTCGAAGTCGGCCGATCCGGCCTTCTCGCCCTCTATTGTATTAGCAAAGCCGGCCACGGCGGGGAAAACAGCTCAAAAGCAGCCCCTCCCGGGGTGCACCAGCGCCTTTTTTAGCCGCTTTTGGTCAGATTCGAGGCAACCAGATAGATTTCCGAACTCGCCCGGCGGCTGGATTGCGGTTTGACAAACCTGATGCCGGCATAGTGGCGGCCGGCGGTCCGGGCAACCGCCTGCTGGGCATCGCCGGCAAAGGTCTTGAGCAACAAGCTCGAGCCGGCAGCGGCCAACTGCACGGCGCAGCCAACCGCCGCCTCATGCAGAGCCAGACAGGCCGCCTGATCGGCGTCCCGCACTCCGCTGAGATTGGGCGAGGCATCGCACAGCACCAGATCGGCCAAGCCGCCAAGCCGCTCTGCCAACCGCTCATGCACAGCCGGCTCGGTGATGTCCCCGCATTCGATGCGCACTGACCCGAGCGGCTCGATTGCAAGCAGATCGACGGCCACCACCGTGCAGTTGCGCCGGGCTGCCACCTGACTCCAGCCGCCGGGGGCCGCACCCAGATCAAGCACCAGCCGCCCCGGCGCCAGCAGGCGCACCTTGCTGTCAATGTCAATGAGTTTGAGAGCCGCCCGCGAACGCCAGCCCTCGGCAAC
>JAPORI010000197.1 GCA_026710225.1 Betaproteobacteria bacterium | reverse complement strand
AATCTTGGCGGCGCGTGCCTTGGGGATTTTCCGCAAGCATTTGCGAGCATTGGCAAAGAACATACTTGCCGGCTCGACCACGGTCATGCTTTTGAAATCGGCGCATTCCAAAAATATAGGATGCAGGGCACAGCCAACTTCCAGAACATGGCTGTGAGGGTATTTGCGCATCTGCTGCAAGGACATTTCATGACGAGCCTTGACCATAAACTCATCATAGCCCTTGCTGTGTGGCAAGTAATCTCTTGCATAAGCGTCTAAATCTCTTTTCTTATACATGCTGAACTCCAAAGAAAGCGCATAAATCTGCACCCATGATCAACTAAGCGATATTTTATCAAAATCTGGGAAACAGCATTTGCTGTTGGCTGACGAGACCATGAAAATCCGAGAACATTGCCAGGGCAATAACCTCTTGGGTGTAGTGTGTCTTCCGATTATGTTTCCACCGGAGGGCTACACTTGGCTCAATAATTGCCATGCCAATGCTGGCAATATCTTCCTGTCCATGCAACCTGCAATTGTGATGATCCCGGCAATTATCTGTTCTCCCAGAACTCGCGGCTAGCGTCCTCCTTGACGAACATTTTCTGTGGACGAATAAAGGTATTGGCAGCCAGATTTTTCACAACCACTGAACCTGCTCCGACTGTGCAGTCTTGGCCGATTTCCAAACCATCCACTGCCGAGGAACCAACACCGAATATGCAGTAATCCCCTATTTTGCACTCTCCGGCTATGATGGTGTTGGCATTGATGACCACATGAGAGCCGACAACGGTTTCATGCAAGACAGTGACGCCACTCCATATAATAGTGTCGTCCCCTATTTGACAGCCATACTGAACCTGAGCGCCGGGCATGATGATGATATTCTCGCCCAACTGCACCTGAGGACCCAGAATAGCATCCGGGCTTACATGGTTGGCGCATTTGTAGCCCTTTGTCTTGATTGCCTCAAATATCCGAGCCCGATTGCGGTTGAGGCGAGAGCAACTTATCGTCACCAGAGCCTCGTGCTCGTCAGGAGGAAATCGTTGTTCGATTTCTTCAAGAGGGACAACAGGCAGGCCAAACCTCTCCTGCTCGGTTAAATACTTGCGTTCTACAGCAAAGCCGGCAACCTCAGTAGCAGGGTTGCGCAAATCATGTAAAATTACGTTGGCAGTTCCGCTAACCCCCACTAGCACTAACTTCTTTTTTTGCGGTTTCATGTCATTAATAATCCTCATATGAATGGACACGCAAAATTACGCATCGGAATAATAGGAATTAAGCAATATTCTATCATGCCTTGCCTGTTCATTGAGGATGGTCCCACTCCCCGATCCTGTCTCACCGGAGGGGCACACCTCACATGCCTTGTTCAGGAAAACCGCTTGTCAATAAGACCAGTCTGACCTCTATGGCGCAAAAGATGGTCAGCAAGCACCAGAGCGGCCATCGATTCCACAACTGGCACAGCCCGCAGTCCGACGCAGGGATCATGCCGCCCTTTGGTTGTCACTTGCGTCGGCTTGCCGTCGGTGTCCACGCTGTGGCGCGGCTGGGCTATGCTTGAGGTTGGCTTGAATGCAACCTGCGCAGTTATGGTCTGGCCGGTTGATATGCCGCCGAGGATGCCGCCAGCATTGTTGCTGGAAAATTCACCCAGCGCTTTCATTTCGTCGCCATGTTCGCTGCCGCGTTGGGTGACTGACTTCGTACCGGCTCCGATTTCAACGCTTTTGGCCGCATTGATGCTCATCAGCGCCTTGGCCAAGTCGGCATCAAGACGGTCGAAAACCGGCTCACCCAATCCAGGCGGAACAGCTAGCGCTTCAACGTATACCAAGGCTCCGCAGGAATCTCGCTCGCGGCGCAACTGTTCGATTCTTTGCTCCAACTTGTCAATGCTTTCCGGATCGGCGGCAAAGTAGGGGTTGCAGTCCACCAGCTTCCAGTCGGATATTGCCAGCCGGATGTCGTCCATCTGCATCAGGCAGGCGCGCACTTCTGCTTTGCACAGTTTTTTCAGAATCATCTTGGCCACTGCTCCCGCCGCCACTCGGCAGGCGGTTTCTCGCGCTGAAGCTCGTCCGGAGCCGCGATGGTCGCGCAGGCCGTATTTCTGCCAGTAGGTATAGTCAGCATGACCGGGTCTAAAGACGTTCTTGTTTGCGTCGTAGTCTTTGGAACGGGCATCGGTGTTGGCGATTTCGATGGCGATGGGCGCGCCGGTAGTCTTGTTTTCAAAGACCCCGGAGCGCAGTTGGGGCAGGTCATCTTCCTTGCGCTGGGTTACCGCCTTGCTTGAACCTGGCCGTCGTCGGGCTAGTTCGCTGGCAACGAAATCAAGATCAAATTCCAGCCCCGGCGGACACCCGTCCACCACAACCCCGATCGCAGGGCCATGGCTTTCGCCAAAGGTGGTTACCACCAAGGATCGTCCGAAACTGTTGCCTGACATGAAAAACTGCACAGATTATATGACTTGCTGTTTTCAGGCAGTCTGCCGCATGCTTGATATGCTTATCCTGGATGCATCATGTTTGCTGTTTTATAAATGCTTGCCGGCATCTTGGGCTTTGGTCTGATGCATCTGCCGATGGCTGAACCGGACAATTGCCAATGGGCAGACAGGCGGGTTCCGGGCGCAAACTGCTGGGTTGCCATTAAAAGATGGGCTAGAATCCCTCTCGCGCAATGAACGGCTGGCGGCTATGGCTCAATCATCCAAGAATGTCATCCTGATCACCGGTGCCCGCGGTGGTCTGGGCACCGCTGCTACTGTGGGGCTGGCTCATCTGGGCGACTGTCTGGCGCTGCTTTCGCAGGGCTGGAGCGAGATCAAGGAACAGACCGAAGAACTGGAGAGTTCCGGCAAGTGCGTACTGGGCTTTGGCATCGATCTTACTTCGGCCAGCCTGGTGGCCACTGCAGTTGATAGGATTGTCGAGGAAGCCGGCATCCCAACCGTCGTGATGCATTGTGCAAGCGCAGTCGGGCCTATTGCGCCGCTGCATCTGGCCAAGCACAGTGAATGG
Organism: Betaproteobacteria bacterium; assembly: GCA_026710225.1. Taxonomy (GTDB): domain Bacteria; phylum Pseudomonadota; class Gammaproteobacteria; order Tethybacterales; family Tethybacteraceae; genus JAPORI01. The sequence goes on along the minus strand of JAPORI010000197.1, from coordinate 5,999 downwards.
GACCAGGCCGTGAGCAGCAATGTCACCGGCTCCTTCAACATAATCAGGGAAGTGATCGGGCGCATGATTACCAACAACGGCGGGACGATCATTACCGTGGCCACCGAATTTGCCCGCACTCCCCATGCCTCGTGGTCGGCATACTGCGCCAGCAAGGCAGCCCTGCTGATGCTTACCGGATGCATAGACGCCGAGTATCGCAGCGAGAACATCAGCGCCTACAGCATCTTGCCAGGCAAGTCCGATACCGATATGCGCGTTGCGCGTGGCCATCAGGTTTCGCCCAAGGGGCAAAGCCCCGAGTACGCCGCCGATGTGGTCAAGGTTGCCGCCTGGCTGGCGACTGACAGTCCTGAGGAGTATCTTGGTGGCGTTGTTGATGTCGATTGCCCGCAAGTGCGCAAGCAGGCGGGTCTGTAGATTTGTGAATCTGCCGCAAAACGAAGTCACAATGGCGGCCGATAGCCGCCTGGAAAGGGGCGCAGCCGTGCCTGCTTGTCTGTTGGCAGGATAGTCACATCGGCAAAAATCCGGGAATTCTCCCCTGTAATGCAGGGATTTGCGGCAGTTGCAGCATTGCGGGCGACCGCGTTGCTGGCGGTCTGTTTGCATCCGGAGCAGTGAATTGACCCTGCCGCAGGAAAAACCGGATTCCGAGATGGCGGCAGGCCTTGACCGCCGCCTTGCCCACTGCATCCGGGCCTTGGCTGTCGATGCAGTCGAGCAGGCCAATTCAGGTCATCCGGGCATGCCGCTGGGGATGGCGGATGCGGCGCTGGTGCTTTTTTCCAGGTATCTCAAGTATGCGCCTAGCGACCCGCTCTGGCCGGACCGCGATCGGTTCATCCTGTCAAACGGGCATGGTTCAATGCTGCAGTACGCGCTGCTCTACCTGACCGGCTACGAGGACGTCACCATCGATCAGATTCGCAATTTCCGGCAGTTGGGGTCGAATACTCCCGGCCATCCGGAGTACGGGCTCACGCCCGGCATCGAGGTTACCACCGGGCCTCTCGGCCAGGGCCTGGCAGCCGGAGTGGGCATGGCGATGGCCGAGCGCCGGCTGGCGGGCGAGTTCGGCTGCGAACTGGTCGATCATCGCACCTGGGTCTTTGCCGGCGATGGCTGCCTTATGGAGGGTGTGGGGCAGGAGGCGGTTGCGCTGGCCGGGCATCAGGAACTGGAAAAACTGATTGTGGTTTTTGACGACAACCGGATTACGATTGACGGGGATGTTGCCCTGGCACGCAGCGAGGACATGATTGGCCGGATGCGTGCCTGCGGCTGGCGCGCCATCGAGGTTGATGGTCATGATTTGGCTGCGATCGACGAGGCTTTTGCCAGCGCCTGCAACAGCGACGGCCGGCCGGTGTTTGTTGCGCTGCGCACTGTAATCGGCTACGGTTCGCCGACCAAGGCGGGCAAGGCTGCATCCCACGGCGCCCCTCTCGGTGCCGAAGAAGCGGTCAAGACCAAGGAGGCGCTGGGCTGGCAGCACGAGCCGTTTGCAATTCCCGACGAGTTGCTTGCCAAGTGGCGCGGCTTTGCCGAGCCGGGCGAACAGCAGCGCCTGGCCTGGTTGCAGCGGCTGGAGAATTCGTCACATCAAGATGAGTTCAAGCGTCGCATGGAAAGGGCTTTTCCTCCCGGTCTTGAAGAGGCGGCTGCGCAAAAATGCGCCCAACTGGCGGCTAATCCGGAGAATATGGCTACCCGCAAGGCGAGCCGGATTGCGCTTGATTTTTTCGGCCAGCACCTGCCGGAGTTGATGGGAGGTTCAGCCGATCTTACCGACTCCAACATGACCCGGCTGGCGACGATGCAGGCGCAGGATGCGGCCAATCCTACCGGCAGTTACGTCTACTACGGGGTGCGCGAATTTGCGATGAGTGCGGCAGTCAACGGCATGTTTCTGCATTCCGGGCTGATCCCGTATGCGGGAACCTTCCTGATTTTCTCCGATTATGCCCGCAATGCGATCCGGCTGGCGGCGCTGATGCAAATCGGCAGCATCTTCGTGATGACCCATGATTCAATCGGCCTGGGCGAGGACGGACCCACCCATCAGCCGATCGAGCAGCTTGCCAGCCTGCGGGCAATTCCCCATCTGCAGGTGATGCGTCCGGCCGATGTGGTCGAGACCTTTGAATGCTGGCAGATCGCACTCAATTCCAAGCACTGTCCAAGCCTGCTGGCTCTTACCCGGCAGGGTGTGCCGCAACTGCGCGATGAGGCCTCCGTAAACAGGTCTGCCCACGGTGCCTATGTTATCCGGGAGCCGGACAAGAAGCGGGACATAACGATTCTGGCTACCGGTTCGGAAGTGCATCTTGCCGTGGCTGCCTGCGAGCGTCTTGCCGAGGAGGGAATTGCGGCAGCAGCGGTTTCGATGCCGTGCTGGGAGTTGTTTGACGGCCAGAGCCAAGAGTATCGCCAGCAGACGCTGGGGACAGCGCCGCGTATTGCGGTTGAGGCGGCGAGCAGTTTTGGCTGGAACCGTTATGTTGCCAGTGAATCCGACGTAGTCGGAATCGATTCCTTCGGCAAGTCAGCTCCTGCTGCCGATGTCTACCGCCATTGCAATGTCACCACTGACCGGGTGGTTGAACTTGCCAAGGGCAAGGCCAAGTCGCCTCGCCGCACTTCCCGCATTCTCAAGGCGTAGATCACGTCTTTCCAAACTTCCCCAAGCAAGGAGATTTTGTTTGATGAACAAAGCAGCGACAATTTTTTTTCGTATTTTGTTGTCGGTTATGGCAGCGGTTGCCTGCCTGTCGGCAGCCCGGGCGGAAACCGGTCAGACCTGGTACCCTTATGCAAGCGGCCTGGGTGCAGACGGCTATGATGTTGTCGCCTATTTCGTTGCCGGCGATGCTCAAAAAGGGTCGGGCAAGTTTTCCGTTGAACATCAGGGTGTCAAGTGGCACTTTGCCAGCGAGGAGAACCGGGAGGCGTTTATCGCTGATCCGGATCGGTATCTTCCCGAGTACGGCGGCTACTGCGCTTATGCCATGGGCAAGGGCTACAACGCGTTTGGTGATCCTAAGGTGTGGGCCATCCACGAGGGGAGGCTGTTTTTCAACTACAACCAGCCTACTCAGGAAGTCTGGAAAGTCGAGCGCGAGCAACTGATTCCGTCTGCCGATGAGAACTGGGCGCAGTTGTGGCCGCAGCCGGCTGCTTCAGATGCAAATCAGTAGAAAGTAGCTGCCTGATGCAAGGTCACTGCTTGCCAAGCAGGCCGCGCACCGCCTGCTGAAGATCGGCCGGCAGCACGATTATCTTTGAATTGCCGGCTGCCGACATTTCCTTGAGGGTGTCCACATAGCGCTGGCCGAGCAGATAGGGCAGCGCGGTATCGCCAGCGCTGACGGTTGCCTGAATCAGCGAGATCGCCTGCTTGGAAGCATCGGCGAGCACCACTTCCGCCTCGGCGTCGCGCCGGGCTGATTCAAGGCGTCCCTCAGCTTCCAGGATCGCCGACTGCTTCATCCCCTCGGCCTTGGTTACCATCGCCTTGCGCTCCCGCTCGGCAGCCGCTTGTTGCTCCATCGCCGATTGCATCGATTCGGAGGGCTGAATATCCTGAATCTCGACGCTTTTGAGAGCGAGTCCCCAGCCTCTCACTTCGTCAGCGAGGCTGTCGCGCAGCCTGCTTTTGATTACTTCCCGCGATGACAGCGCCTGGTCCAGTTCCATCTCGCCGATTATCGAGCGCAGCGAGGTCTGCACCAGATAGCGCACCGCCTCGGTGAAGTCGGTTACCCCGTAGACTGCGGTAGGCGGGTCGGTCACCCTGATGAAAGCAACTGCATTGGTGGTGATTACTGCATTGTCGCGGGTGATTACCTCCTGGCGGACTATGTCGAGCACGATGTCCTTGGTCGATACCTTGTAGGCCACCCGATCGAGAAAGGGAATGATTACCGACAGGCCGGAGGGCAGGGTGCGCAGGTACTTGCCAAAGCGCTCGACCACCCATTCTTGACCTTGGGGCACGGTTCTTACCCCCATCGCCACCATGACGATGACGAAGGCGATCAGGACAATTATGACAACGGTTCCCAAACTCATGGACTTTTCTTGCTATGTGATATTATAACCAATTTCCGGCTGGCATCAAAATCGCTGATCGTGGCGCTGTCGCCTGCCTTGAATTCCTCCATGCTGCGCGCCTGCCAGGTGTCGCTGCCGCCAGTAGGTGATTGCAGGCGAATGGTCCCGGATCCGTCAAACCAGTCAACGACGATGACCTGCTGACCAAGCAGGCTTTTGCCGGCATTTTTCAGGTTGGCTACCGGGCGGTAGCGGGCGGCTACCGAAAGCAGCCCGAGCGCGGTTATCGCATAGATGGCTCCCTGGATCCAGAAAGGCGAGCCGGCCAGCGGTATTGCAGCAATACCGGTAAGCAGGGCGGCCACTCCAAGCCAGAGCAGGTAGTAGGTGTTGGTCAGGACAATATCCACCGCCAGGGTAATCAGCCCGGCAAGTATCCATATTGTCCACAGGGGGAAATCCATACAAAGATTATAAGCATTGTCCGGCTCAGATCGAGTCAAGTCAGATTGCCTTTTTTTTCCGGCATCCCTGACAGTGTTGTATACTGCCGGACTGAACTTGCGGATGGGAGACCTGCCCGGCGGCACCTTGGCCGCTTTTGGGTGCAGAGCGAAGTCATCTGATTGTTTGTACGCACAGAGGTTTATCGTATGAAACATATCACTGAAATTGAGCCAATTGCAGACGCAAGAGGGGTCATGCATGTATTACATGCGGAAATCGATGTTCCTTTCCTGGTCAGGAGGTTCTTTTACATAACGGGAGTTCCCCAAGGAGCCAAGCGCGGCTTTCATGCTCATGCAAAAGAGCAAGAGTGCTGCATATGCATTCAGGGCAGTTGCCGGTTTGTGCTTGATGATGGTGTCAGCAGGGGCGAGCATGTTCTTGATGCCCCCGGCAAGTTGCTGCATATTCCATGCATGACCTGGGTTGAAATGGATGATTTCACCGCCGGCTGCATTTTGCTGGTCGTATGTGACAGGGCATACGACCAGCAAGAGAGGATTTGTGATTATGATGATTTTATGAAACTGGTCAAAAAAGGCAGCAGTCAGAAGCCGGAATGAGCGCCGAAAATTCCTCAGTGCCCTTTCTTGATTTGGCGGCCATCAATGCCCGCCATATCGATGAACTGGGTAAGGCTGCCGTTTCCACCGTTGCAACTGGCCGGCTGGTTCTGGGCGGACAGGTGGCCAGCTTTGAGGGGGAGTTTGCCAGTCTTTGTCAGGCCAAGTACTGTATTGGGGTGGCCAGTGGTCTTGATGCCCTTATTCTTTTGCTGCGCGCCCACATCGAGTGTGGTCGCCTCAAGCGCGGCAGCAAGGTGATTGTGCCGGCCAACACCTATATAGCCACCGTACTGGCAATATCGCATTGCGGTCTTGAGCCGCTGCCGGTTGAGCCTTGCCAAGCGACCTTCAATCTTGACCTCCAAGGCGTACGGCAGGCTGCCGAAGGCAGCAGCGATGTGGCGGCGGTCATGGTCGTGCATCTGTACGGACAAAAAGCGCCCATGCAGCAACTCGCCGCTCTTTGTCGCGAGCGCAACTGGCTGCTGCTTGCTGATGCAGCCCAGGCTGCCGGCATCAGCCCCGAAGTGACCGACGGTGCGGCGTTCAGTTTCTATCCGAGCAAGAATCTCGGTGCGCTCGGCGATGGCGGGGCGGTTGTCGTTGATGACGAGGATGTTGCCGAGACGGTCCGGGCACTGAGAAACTACGGTTCGCGGCAAAAGTACCTCAATGACTATATCGGGGTCAATTCGCGCCTGGACGAGATTCAGGCGGCGATGCTGCGGGTTAAGTTGCCGCAACTGGCCGCAGACAATGAAAAGCGACAGCAGATAGCCGAGCAGTATTGCGCGCAGATTGACAATCCGAAAGTGATTTTGCCCCGCCTGCCGGAGACGCGAGACGATCATGTCTGGCACCTGTTCGTGG
>JAPORI010000128.1:2492-9156 GCA_026710225.1 Betaproteobacteria bacterium | reverse complement strand
TGCGGGCACTGCCGGCACTTACGTGTTTGATGCAGCAACTGATCAGGATGATGGTGATGCGGCAAGATTGACCTACAATGCGGTGCAGATAAATAGCGGCAGTAGCGCTCTTCCGACCGGGGTTAGTTTTGATGGTCCGACCCGCACTTTCACTTTTGCTGCATCGCTGACCGCTCCCTTGGAAGCAACCATACAGGTTACCGCCAGCGACGGTTCTCTAACATCGAGTCCTCAAACCTTTACGCTGCAGGTGCGCAGTGCAAGCGCTGTGGGCAGTACCGGCCGTGCAGTTGCAGATGATTCAGGTCTTGTTGCGCTGTCGCGCAGCACCCGAGAAGTTGAGTTTGACGTCAGACTCAGTGTCGAGCCGCAGAGCAAGGCGGTTACCCTGACGATCACGAGCATGGATGCGTCCGATGTCAGTATCATGCCGGCGACGATGGAGTTTGATGATACCGACTGGAACGTTGTGCAGAAGGCGACTGCCCGTCTTGAAGATGTCGATACAAAGGGTGACCGGGTGGTTGCCATGCAGATAGCGGTGTACAACAAGGCAACTTCGGATGGTTACTATACCAATAGTCAGGATTTGAATGTGAATATTACAGTTGCAAACGCGAATGCGGCCCCGGTGTTTGATCTGGATGCGATAGCCGCAATCGACTTTTCGATTGACGAGACGGAGGGAAAAACCACAGTGGGTGGTTCAGGTGCCGATCTGGGGACGCCGGTAGTCGCCACTGACGCGGACAACGACGATGCTACGGAGTTGGTCTACAGTCTGGTGGGAGCGTCAAGCCAGTTTGCGATAGATGCGGGCACTGGCCAGTTGTCGGCGGTTGCGGTTGCAAATCTGAACTACGAGCGTCAAAGTAGCCACGAGTTGGTGGTGCAGGTTTCCGATGGCGAGACATCCGGGGATCCGGGTGTTGATGAAGGCATAGCGATGGTGACGGTTACAGTGGGAATAAACAATGTAGACGAGAAGCCGAGCGCTTACAACTCGTCCAGTTTCCAGGTTGACGGAGCGGGTCGCAACGATATAACGCTTAGCTGGAACAACAATGATTTTGAAGCGGAGTTTGACGCGGAGGATCGGGACGCTGTTGTGATTTTGTATGAGGGAGGAGGCTATTCAGGAGTTGAGGTTCTGGAAGCGACAGTGACGATGTTTGTCCTTGGCGGCTTAGTGCCCGGTGTTTCGTATGACATAGATATAACCTGGCAGACTGTCGATTCTATTTCTCAGGATACACCGGAAGGAGTGCAGGGAGGGAATCAGACTACTGCTGCCAATGCAGCGCCGGTGCTGGGAGGTGTGACTTTCAGTCGTGCGGAGAATGAAGGTACAGCGGTAACGCCGGCCGGTACGGTAGTGGCGACGGTTTCAGCAACCGATGACGATGGCGATGCGTTAACCTACAGCATCCGGGGTGGAGCAGATGCAGGCTTGTTCGTGATAGATGCACAAGGCGGGGAAGTGCGTCTGGCGCGTTCGGTCAACTTCGATCGTGAGACCAAGGCTAGTTACACGTTCAATGTTGCGGCGACCGATGCATATGGTGCGATGAGTGCGGCCGGAGCCCTGGTGCTGAATATAACTGCCGTTGACGAGGATCCGGCGCTGCCGTTGCAGTATGCACAGACTGCAACGGAGGGGGTGGAAAGAATGTTCATGGTGCGCGGCGCGGCAGAAGCCACTGATCCGGAAGGGGAGTCGGGAAGTGTCCAGTTCCAGGCCAGTCTGGTTGGCGGTGATGTGTTGCACCCTTGGCTTACCCTTGATCGAGCAACCGGGCAGTTTACGGTTGGCAGAGATTCCGTGGCAGGCACCTATAACATACTGGTGCGGGCGGTGTTTGTTCCGTCAATTAGTTCCCTAGTGGCACCTGCCGGCGGCGGTCCGGTTGCCTTGAATGTGATAAGCGAACGGATGTTCGTGCTGGAGGTACAGGCGAGCGGTTCGACCAACACCGCCCCGGACTTTTCCAGCGCCACCACCGAGTTCATGATAGCGGAAAACAGTGAGCAGGATGCCGGAGAGACGGTGGGAACGGTAGCAGCGGCAGATGGGCAGACGGCTGCCAGTGCGCTGGTATACAGCCTGCGTGGTGATGATGCCGCTGGATTTGCGATCGGAGCCAACGGAGCACTGGTGATCGGTGCGTCGGCAGTGACTTTCGATCGGGAGAGCAAGCAGGAATATAACTTTGTAGTCGATGTCGTCGATGGCGACGGCGGGCTGGCTTCAACCGAGGTCGAGGTTGAGATAACCAACGTCGACGAGGCACCGGAGTTTCCGGCGATCGCCCAGAGATCTTTTCAGGTGCTGGCTCGTGCGCAAAGCACATTCTTTGCTCCACAGGCGTTCGATCCAGAAGGAAGTGCGGTGACCTACACGGCAAGTAATCCGGGCAGTTGGCTGACATTTGATGCAATGAAGGCAGAATTTACGGTTGGGGTGAGTGCACCGCCGGGCAGCCATCGGGTGACGATCACGGCGAGTGATGGAAGTCTTACGTCCGAGCATCAGTTCATGGTGCAGGTGCAGACCGCTGGCAACAGTCCGCCGGTGATCATGAATTCAGTAGCCGGTGTTTTGGCCTTGCCGGGTTTTGTGCTCGACAGCAGCGGTACTACCCTGGCGGAAGGTACCGAGATAGGCCGGGTTGTTGCGACTGATGACGTTGATGGTGATTTGACTTACGTGATGGTCGATGATGGGGTTTCCAGGCCTTTTGACATAGATTCGGAAACTGGTGTGATAGAGGTTGTGGATGACTCCCATAACTGCACAGCTCAGGTATCCCTGGTCACGGTGGGTGTGTTTGACGAGCAGGGGGGGATAAGTTGGGTTGATGTCAGAATCGAGTTTGCGGTGCGCGTGCTTGCTCCACGGCCGCCTGCAACTGTAGCTCCAGCCGGTGCTCAGCAGCAAGATGAGGTTGCGGCAGTGGTGATGGATCGGGCAATGGCGGTTGCAACAGCGGACATGCTGCGAGCGCGGCTGGATGTGCCAGTTCCGGCGAGCAGCGGGGCAGCACTGCTTTATCAAAGCAAGGATGAGAATGCTCTCTCCCTGCTGCGGATGGCTTCGGCTGTCGACCAGTGGCAAGACTGGCGCAGCCCTGAAAGCGGAAGTATCGCAGATCATGGTGAGCGAATGAAGTGGCGAGATTTTCTGTCTGCGCGTGGATTTGACCTTGCGCTTGATGACGGTGGCGGCCGTGGAGGAGTTCGTGGACGCCTGTGGGGTTCGGGAAGCAATTCGACGGTTGACGGAGACCCGATACTTGGCAACTTGCAGGTCGTCTACGATGGGGATGTAAAAACATACCTGATGGGGCTGGATCTGGTCATGGCTGACAATCGGCTAGGGATTGCATTCGGGCAATCGCAGGCGGAACTGATGCTTGGCAGCGGCAAGGATGTGCATGTCGAGCGCGATCTGAATTTGGTGCATCCATATTTGAGTTTTGGGCTAAGCAGGAATGTTCGCATCTGGGCAACTGGCGGCTATGGAACCGGCGACTATATAAGAATAGATGCCAGCGGTGCCAGCGAGCAGAAAACGACCCGAAAATCCAGTTACCTGTCGGCTGCCGGCGGGGTTGAGGGAAATCTGGTAACTGATAAATCCTTTGAAGTTGTGGTTGGCGTGCAGGCACTGGCGGTGCGCAGTGCATTGGAAGGGGTGACGGCTGCGTTGAGTTTGCCGGAAACAGATGCCAGTTTCTGGCGTGCTCAGGCGGATATTGAAAGTTCCTGGTCGTTTAATCTGTTAGGGGATGTTGCGCTGCGGCCGTTTTTCGGTGCGCATCTTCGCCACGATGACGGTGATGATTGGCTGAGCGATGATGCCTTTGACACAAGTGCGGGAATGAGCCTGAACTGGCTTGGTCTGAGAGCTGAATTCAGTTCCCGCAGTCAGGGCAATGAGGAGCGCTATGATGCAAGCATAAGTTACGACTACGCCATGGACGGACGCGGCCTGATGCTGTCGGTTTCCCCGAGCATCGCCGGCAGCGATGGCGAGTTGTCTGATCGGTCGATGAGCAGCCGGTTCGACTATGTCCTGCCGGTGCGGCTGTTTGGTGAATCGGGGGTTGCGACTTTCAACGCCGGCTTTTCGGCAACAGAGACGAGTCTGGCCGAGGACTACGGCTTCCGGTTTGCCGGTCGCCGGCTGGATGTCGGTTTGGGGGCGGCTGATGGCTCGTACAGGATTGATTTTACCGTTCGCTAGACTTGGTGTAAATCACTGATTTTCCGTGTTTTTTTGCGTGGTTTGAGTTTGCAGGTGTTGCGTTGTAAAAAAATGAATTATTTGTGCTAGAATAGGGACAGGTTGGAGAGAATGCATTCTGGAGAGATTAGCATACCAGTGCTGTTTTGCACTCTGTGTTGCTGTTTGGCTGACAGCATTGCTAATGGTGCAATTGGCAAATCCAAAATGATCGCAATTTCAGGGGCCGGCAGATTATGTCAGATTCCAGATGTCGGCTTTGCCTGTGGTGGGAAATTGGAGAAGCAATCCCAAGTTTCCGGACATGCGGCCGGCAGGTTTTTTAATTTGGCTCAAGGTTCTGAGGATGGAGATTTCAATTATGGTTAAAAGAGGCGCTGCTGGTGTTTTGGTAAGGCTGACTTGTCTTGCCGTCCTTTCTTTTTTCGGAGGCGGAACAGTCGCATTTGGCCAAGTGCTTGATTCATCGGGCAATCCGCTGTTTCAGGATGGCTTCACAGCTGGAGTGGGTAAATTCAATCTTACCAGTTCCAGCAAAATTGTGCTGCTCAACAATGATGCAGCCCTGACGACGATATTGAACGCCGAAGGAGGCTGGCTGGAAAAACTCAGGTATGCAACCGGCTTGCAGTTGTTGCTGACAACCGGAGTTACACCTGGCGACGGTGACATAGTGCTGTCCAACACGCCTGATGCTGCTTTCACGGCCAGGTTCACCAGTGCCACGCTTACCATGAGTGTATCTGGCAACATGAAAGAAAAGGCCATCGGTGGCAATGTGCGCAGCGAGGGCTACCAGTATCTGGCTGGTACAACCGGGGTGACTCTCAAGTTCCAGGAAAATCTGGGGGCGTTGCGGGGCATCCAGTCGCTGGTGCAGATGGTGATGCAAGACGACGCAGCACCCGGAATGCACCGGAGTCTGCCGACAGGATCCGGAATCGATTATCCGAAGTTCGCGGAGCGGTTGATGTGGCTCGATCTGAGCGGGCAAAACATGCCGCCTGAGCAGGTGATCGGCTTTTTGGAAAAGATGAGCCAACACAAGTTGAATAGGCTGGTTTTGAATGTTGTTGACACCGCGACCTCAGGAGCTAGTTTTCCGCTTGAGTTTGATGCAGGGGATGATCCTGACGGCAATCAAAGCACCATGTCCGCAGATCTGGATGCTTCTCAACTTTATGATCAAGCAGACTGGCTGCGGCTGGAAGCGGCAGCCAAGCGCTATGGGGTGGAAATAATTCCATTGTTTAATACGACATGGTCGTCTAGTACATACAGTAATTACGGCTGGCCCAGTGGCGCTTTTGACACCGGCGCAATAAGACAGAATGCTGACAATCTTGCACGCATGACCGTTTTTATCGGAAGGTTTAAAGAGTGGTTTCAGTCCGGGAGCGTGGGGTTTTTCGCCAATAATTCGTTCACTGGTTCTGACAGGGCCGATTTCATAGAAGACATACAAACCGCTTTGTTGGCTGAGGGAATTGTCGGTGCCGGAAAAAGTGTTTATGTGTGGGATTATGAAGGTGTTACATATTATGATTGTAGTAATGCAATTAGGCTTAATTTCAGTGGTCTTGGTGGCACACAACTTGCTCGCTATGCTGGACGCAGATATATTGATGGCAGCGCAGGGCCTGACGCTGCCCACAGTTTTAATTCCGGGGTAACAAACCCGGTTCGGCGTTTTTATCAGCAGCAAAGACATGAACCTGCTAACATATACGATACAGGGTTTACCGTGAAACGGGAACATTATTCCAATCATGCAATTCCTGAAGGTATGATGTTGTCACTGCGCGACGCCCATACACTAAACAATCCAGGTGGAAGCAGCGAATGGGTAAATGCACTATTTTCCGGCGGCTTTGCCGGCATCGGTCTGGTCAACTGGTATGGACTGGTGCGTCAAGGCGGCAATTTTGTAGACTATGCAACAGTCGGCTACGATAATCTCATTCCGGTGTCTCATGAATTGCTGTCTTACTGGGTGCGGGATCGCTTCCCCTATCTGACCGGTGCCCAAGCGATGACAGTGCTTTACGATGCTTCCCGACACGTTACTATTGTAAGTCCTGGAGGACTTAATATCACTGTTACTGCCCCCGGAGAGCGAGCCAGTGACTGGATGGCATGGGACACTACCGACATGGAAAAGGCCATGGAAGGTCCGAGTAACTTCGCATCCGGCATGTTTGTTGTTGACATGGTTGGCGTAGGCAATGTCGCTACCAATGGCCTGATGTGCACTCAGTTTGCTTGCAGTCTTGACACTTGGTCGAGCGTCATAGGCGGATCAGGCGGTCTGCACAAGAAAGGCCCGGGTATTCTGGCTCTGGTTGCTGGCCAGAGTTTTACCGGCGGAGAACGACACGGCGGCGGCCGGGAGCTACTCGGCGTGGTCGCCGTACCAGG
>JAPORI010000128.1:0-2482 GCA_026710225.1 Betaproteobacteria bacterium | reverse complement strand
GCTCTGGTTGCTGGCCAGAGTTTTACCGGCGGAGTGCTGCTTGAGGGAGGGGGGCTGGTGATTCCAGACAACACTGGTCTGGGAGCCACCTCTTCTACTCTTGTCTTCGCCGGCGGCACTTTGTCTGTTGCTGATGGATTGCCGGCCAGCCGCAACATAGCGATAACCACCGGAGGCGCATTTGTTTCGGCTGGTTTAAATACTAGTGTAACAATCTCTTCAGCAATCGTCGGAACCGGCAATTTTGAGAAAGTTGGGGAAGGGGTTCTTGAACTGGCAGGTACGAACACCTATGATGGTGCGACGCGGGTGGCTGCGGGTATGCTGCGCACCGATGCGTTGGCGAAGATTCCCAACGACGACATTCATGTGGCCGCCGAGGCGACGCTGGCGTTTGCCAACACCCCTCACGCGTCGCTGAGCGGTGGCATAACCGGCAGCGGCCTGGTCATGAAAAGTGGCGATGGCGATGTTACTTTGTCCGGAAGCAGCAGTGTCAATTGGCAGATTGCCAACGGGCATCTGGAAAGTGCCGGGACGAGTTTTGCCGGTAATGTTGCCTTTGCTGACGGGGACGGCAACGTCGATGCCGCTCTCTATTTCCGCAATAGCGGTACTTTGAATTATGGGGGAGTTCTTTCCGGCAGTGGCATGGTCTACAAGAGCGGAGGCGGAGCACTGGTTTTGAGCGGAGATTCAAGTTCATGCGCATCATGTCAGTTGGAGGTCTCTGCAGCCAATACGGTATATGTGGATGGAATGTTCGGGGACTCTGACAGTGAGGTATCGGTGATGGGTGAATTCGGAGGCAATGGCAAGGCAGGCGGAGATGTCAGTGTTGAAAATGCCGGGACATTGCTGGGAGGCAGAATGGGAGACGGTCGCTTGACGATAGGAGGGGATTTGTTGTTGAAGGAGGGTTCAAGGTATCATGCTCCGCTGGACGAGGGCGTCAAGGTTGAGGGAGATGCAAACATCCAGGAGACCGGGATGGGCGCTGCGGTGCTGGTGCTCAATCCTCTGGCGAGTGTGGGTACCACTCGTGAGTTCACGATCATGACGATTAGCGGTGCTCTTACCGGCGAATTTGCCGCTCACACCACTGTCAGCGATTTTCCTTTCATGGAAATTACAGTAACCTATACTACAAACGCGGTGCGAGTTAGCATTGCAGGAAGTTCGACTTCCATACCTGACATGATGGAAAATGGCGGCGACGGCGGTGATGGAAATGGCGGTGACGGTGGCGATGATGGAAATGGCGGCGACGGTGGCGATGATGGAAATGGCGGTGACGGTGGCGATGATGGAAATGGTGGCGACGGTGGCGATGACGGCAGTGGAAATGGTGGCAATAACAACATTGTTCAGCCGCCACCAAGTGCAGGTCAGCCGCAGAATCTAGCCAATGCAATGTTGGTGGGCGCGCTTCTCGATGATATCGACGCCGCCAACATGCGAAACCGGTTGGGAGCCCTCATCCGGCTTCTGCCTAATGAGCCGGAGGCCATTCAGGCAGCGGTGGGTTCTCTTGCAGCTGAAGCCCATGCTTCTGCCAAGCCGGCTTTGCTATCAGCTAGTGCTGGATTAAAAGATGCGGTGTCGGCGCAGATGCGGGCAGCTTTTGGTTCCCCTCGAGTTCAGTCTACAGGTGATCCCCGCTTTAGTCTCGGCAGCAGAAAATGGCACCATGGCGGTTCGGCTGATGATCAGCCGGTCATGTGGGCCAAGGCCCTGGCTTCTTGGGGTGATCATGATGGAAATGACTTGTATCAGAACACGGAGTACGAGGTTGCCGGTGCCCTGGTGGGAGGTGATGCCATCGCTAGCGCCATCAGCAGCGATTTGCGTCTGGGCTTTTTTACCGGCCTGGCCAAGTTAAAATTTACCCAGAAAGGCAACAATGTCGAAGGGGATGATGACAGCAGGAACATCGGCATATATGGAGGAATGAAAATATCAAACTTTCTGTTGTTGCGCAGCGGCGTTACCCATGTCTGGCATGACATCACCACTTCCCGTACCGCATTCAATAGCGCAATTACCGTGCGTGCGGCATACGATGCACGCACCCTTGGCGCATTTGGAGAGGTGGCCTTTCGGTTTGAAATAGACCAGGCTCTTTTCGAGCCTTTTCTGGGGGTGAACTATTCGCAGCATTTGTCAGATGCTTATGAGGAGAATGCCGGCGGGACAGTGATGCCCGTTGAAAAGGGCAAGATATACATGGGGGTGGCTGAATTGGGGATGCGTGCGACAAGGGAAATTACCCAATTGCCCGGTGCCACTGGCAAGTTGATGTTTTCGGTAAACGTTCCGCTGAAAGATCCGGAAGTGACGGTCAGGCAGGCCATAGGCAGCTCCCGCCATGTTGATATCCGGGGGATTCCCGCCTCGGGCTGGGGTGGAAATATGGAGGCTGGTCTCGATTTCAGGATGCAGGAAAACATGCAGGTGGACATATCCTATGCATACAGCAGAT
>JAPORI010000194.1 GCA_026710225.1 Betaproteobacteria bacterium | reverse complement strand
AGCCCGGAAAAGCCGCGCAGTTTCCTGCGCTTTTGCAACCTGCTCGGCAAGCGATCGGTAACCGAATTCAACTACCGCTACGCTGGCGATTCTGATGCTCATGTATTTGCCGGCATCGAACTTTCTGCCCCCGAAGAACGCAAGCAAATCATCGATTCATTGCGCAAGGCCGGCATCGAAGCCGTCGATCTGACCGGCGATGAAAACGCCGAATTGCACATCCGGCACATGATCGGCGGACGCGCCCACCTGCAACAGCGCGAGCATGTCTTTCGCTTCGAGTTTCCGGAAAGGGCTGGCGCTCTGGCCAATTTTCTCAAGCATCTCAAGCCGCACTGGAATATCTCGATGTTCCACTATCGCTTCCACGGCGCCGACTACGGACGGGTCCTGGCCGGATTCCAGGTTCCCGACAGCGAACTCAAACAACTGCACGAAGCTTTCGAAAAAATCGGCTACACCCACTGGAGCGCCGATGACAGCCTCGCCTACCAGATGTTTCTGGCCGATCCGAAAGGCAATTCGCGCCCAAAGCGCAAAATTGTCTAGGCCAGAAGATCAGTCTTTGGCAAGCAACCTTTTGGCGAGTTGACAAAACTGCTGCTGGGTGGCACTTGCCGGCTTTGGCATTTGCAAGACCACTTCGGCAAGCGAATCCAAATCATCAAAATCCGGCTCCGGAGCGAGCATTGCAACTTCACTGCCAATTGCCCGGCACAACTGCTCAAGAGTGTCAGACTGACTATAGGAAACCGCTTCCCAGACCCCGGCATCAATAGGCCTGCTGCCGGCAAATACATAAAAACCGCCATCGGCCGCCGGTCCGGCAGCAAGGCTGCTGCGCTCAGCCGCTTGCGCGGCCTGCTGCAACCGGGGCACCGATAATTGCGGGGAGTCACTGCCGATCATTACCGCAACCGCAGTGTCGCCGAGCAACCGCGCATAGGTGTGGGCAAGCCGGCTGCCGAGCGCACCTGCTCCGGAACTGAATGCAGCAATTCCGGTTTGCTGCCAGTATTCATCCTGCTCGCCTCCGGATTCGGCAACCGCCCAGGTGACTTGCCAGCCTTCGGCAAGCAAGGCGCGGCCGGTTTCGGCCAGGCAGCGCAGCGAAAGTTCGTACAGGCGCTCGGCATCGGTGCGGCAAGTCTGTTCGGCCAATCTGGTCTTGGCCGCCGAGCGCTGCGGAGTGCGGGCAAAGATTGCCAAAGCCGGCTGCATCAATCCGGCGGGTTGGCTGTGCGGTCGGCAAGCGCCTGACTGATACACTTGACCTGATGGTCGCACACCACCTTGAACCATCCGTTGTTGACATACTTGCGGGCGCTGGTCGCCACCGCCAGCGGCAAGCGGATGCAAGCCGCCCCAGCCCGGCGGGCAGCGCGCACATACAAGTGATCCTCTCCATAAGCGACCCGCTCGGGAAAGCCGCCGATCTTCTCATGCAGCGAACGCGGCACGCAGATCGCCTGATCTCCGAACGGAGCATTAAACAGCAGGCAGCGCATCCGAACCCCGAACTCGTTGATGCGCATCAGTGCCGGTCCATCGTGAAATTTCAAATCGAAATAGTGCAACGCCTGCGGATTGCGCCGGATCGCCGCGGCCAGTTCACTGGCAGCAGCTTCCGGCAGGATGCTGTCCGCGTGCACGAACCACAGATGGGTTGCATCCTCAGCCGCCCGGGCCCCGGCGTTGAGTGCAGCGCCGCGCCCATCGGAGTCGATTGACAGCCAGGTTGTGCTTGCATCCAGTTGCTGCGGCCGGCTGCGACGGGATACATGGATGATTGGCCCGAGCGAAGCGACTGCTTCGGAAAACTGCGGCCACTGA
Source organism: Betaproteobacteria bacterium (assembly GCA_026710225.1). Taxonomy (GTDB): domain Bacteria; phylum Pseudomonadota; class Gammaproteobacteria; order Tethybacterales; family Tethybacteraceae; genus JAPORI01. The sequence goes on along the minus strand of JAPORI010000194.1, from coordinate 7,415 downwards.
TCCTCGGCTGCCGCAACCGGAACGATCACGGCCAGGGAATAATCCCCGGCCGCATCCTGCTTGCGCAATCCTAGCGATTCCTGGCCAGCATCGCCTCGGCAATTTGATGCAACTGGCCGACATGCTCGCGATTAGGAATCTGTTCCAGTTGCCTGACTGCCAGCGCAACATGCTCGGAAACCTTCTGCCGGGCTTTTTCAAGAGCCCCCACTTCTTCAAGAATCGAACGGGCTTGCGCAAACGAGCCGGATTGCTCGCGACACTTGAACAACTCATGCAGTTCGCGCTGCTGCCGCTCATCGGCCAGTTCCAAAGCGCACAGGAAAGGCATGGTCACCTTTCCTTCGGCAAAGTCGCCACCGGGATTCTTGCCGATTTCATCTTCGCGACCCTCGTAATCGATGCAGTCATCGCCGATTTGAAACGCCAGACCGGCCTCTCTGCCAAAGACATGCAGGCGCGCTGCCAATTGCTCGTCGCCGACCACCGTTGCACCGGCCTCGGCAGCCACCGCAAACAGCGCAGCCGTCTTGCGCCAGATCATGTCCAGATAGACATCGGTTCGCTGCAAGGTTCCGGCATTGGCAAGCTGGATGAGTTCACCTTGAGCCAGCAGATTGGTTGCATCGGCAAGCTTGGCCATCAGCCGGAGACTGCCGGCATCGCACAGCAACTGGGAAGCGCGCGAATACAGGAAATCGCCAATCAGGACTGCGGAAGGATTTCCGTACTGACAGTTGGTGCTGGCCTGGTGGCGACGGGTCTCGGCATCATCAACCACATCATCGTGCACCAGACAGGCAACATGAATCATTTCGATCGCAGCGGCAATCTTGTCACACACATCCAGCGGCAACTGACAGTAGTCGCCACAAGTATGGGCAATCAGCGCCCGCATTCCCTTGCCGCCGGCAAGCGAATAGCCAAGCACCTCCTCGGCATGGGCAACATCGGTGCCCACCGAAGCCTCCACCGCCCGCCGGGCGCGCAGCCGCCGCTGGGTCGGCGACAGGCAGGCAACCTCCTGATGCGCCGCAGTGGTCATCGCAACGCTACCGGCAAAGCCGCGCTGATACACCTGTCAATGTGCTTGGCAAACATGGATATCACGGTTTTTTCTTTCAAGCATCGATTCTAACTTTCAACTGAGTGCAGCCGGCTCAACCCGACGCAACTGTTTCGGCCCGGCTGTCTTGTAGCAGCGCCAGATTGTCGCGGTGGATTATTTCCGGCTCGGCAGCATGACCAAGCGTTTTGGCAATGGCATCGGACCTGACGCGCACCAGCCGGGCTGCATCCCTGGAATTGTAGTTGACGACGCCGCGAGCAATCACCCGCTCTTGACCATCAACGCATTCGACCGAATCACCGCGCTGAAAATCACCGCTCACCGCCTCCACCCCAACCGGCAGCAGACTGCCGCCCCGGCTGCTAATGGCGCGCACCGCCCCCTGATCCAGATGCAGCCGCCCCTTTACCGCTGCCCCTTCCAGAATCCACAACTTGCGGGCGCGGCGCGGCGAAGCAGCTGCCCAAAAGGCAGTTCCGATCTGGGCACCGGCCAGCGCCCGGGTCAGATTTTCCCGGCCGCGGCCATTGATAATCAGGGTGTCGGTACCGCCGCGGGCGGCCGCGGCGACCGCTGAAAGTTTTCCTTGCATCCCGCCGGAACCGAGCATACTCGAAGAATCCTCACCGGCATGGACGAGAAGATCATTGCCATCGGCAACCGCCATTTGCCTGATTATGCTTTTCTCGTCGCCAACCCTGCCGCGCTCGTATACCCCGTCGACATCAGTCATGATCACCAACAAATCGGCCTCGATCAGATTGGCTAGCACTGCCGCAAGTCGATCATTGTCTCCCAGCCGCCGCTCGCCCATTGCAACCGCATCGTTCTCGTTTACCACCGGCAAAATTCCCAGATCAAACAGGTTGCGGATGATCGCTCGCGAATTCAGATAGGTGCTGCGCCCGGAAAGTTCATCAACTGACAGCAGCAACTGAGCCGGCTTGATCGCGTGCCTGGCCAGCGACTTCTCATAAGCGGCGTAAAGACCAAGCTGTCCGACCGCGGCGGCGACATGAAAATCAACCACCGACTGCGGCCGACGCTGCCAGCCCAGCACCGACATGCCGGCTGCAACCGCACCGGAAGTGACCAGCAAAATTTCCCGACCGTCATTACCCGCAGCACTTATTTCGGAACTCAACTCGTCTATGAATGCAACATTGAGTTGCAAATCAGCGGTGGTAAGCAGGCTTGAACCAACCTTGACCACGATTCTTCGGGCAGCGCCTATTTTCTTGCGGCTTTCCATATCAACAGATTATAAAAGGTTGCTCAGCCAAGCAGCGTATTCGACTCCGGAACCAGATCGGCAAGCGCTGCGATCAATTCATCCAGGCCGCTTTTTTCAACAGCCGAAACGGCAAAGGCCGGCAATCCCTTCGCTTGGGCAACCTGATCGGCCAGTCTGGCGGCGCGGCCCGGTGCCAGCAGGTCGGCCTTGCTCAGGGCAATGATTCGCTTCTTGCCGATTATCCCGCCGGCGCTGGCCAGTTCCTCCTCGACCATGGTCAGGGAAGCAAGGACATCGGACAACTTCTCCTTTGAGCAATCGACCACATGCAACAGCGCGGCGGCTCTGCTGATGTGGCGCAAGAAGCGCAGCCCGAGCCCGGCGCCGGTGGCAGCGCCGGCGATTATGCCGGGCAGATCGGCCAGGATCAGCCTGCGGATGTCCAGATCATCGCAGGACACCACCCCCAGATGCGGTCGCAGAGTGGTGAACGGATAGTCGGCCACTGTCGGGGTTGCCGCCGACAGCGCCCCGATCAGGCTTGATTTGCCAGCGTTGGGCAAGCCAACCATGCCAATATCGGCCAGCAGCCTCAACTCGAAGCGCAATTCGCGCCGCTCGCCGGCCTCGCCGCCGGTCATCTGGCGCGGTGTGCGGTTGGTCGATGACTTGAAACTGGCGTTGCCGCGCCCGCCGCGCCCGCCATGGGCAAGCATGGTGCGCTCGCCGGCCGCCAGCAGGCAGGCGTGCAAATCACCGGTGAGGTTGTCGTAGATGTCGGTGCCGGCCGGCACCGACAGAGTCAGGGTTTTACCGGCCGCGCCATGACATTTTCTCGATCCGCCGCGCTCACCGTTGCCAGCCCGCCACTGCCGGCAAATCACATACTCGGCCAGGGAGGCAATATTCTCGTCAACAACCGCAACCACATCGCCGCCGCGCCCGCCGTTGCCGCCGTCGGGTCCGCCGCGCGGATTGGCACGGGTACGCAGGAAACTGGCGACTCCGCTACCGCCGGCGCCGGCCTGGACATCAACAACCGCCTCGTCTACGAATGAGGCAGGAAGCATCGGGGTGGCTAGCCGCTCTCCCCGGCTGCTGGAACAGCAAAAGCGTCGATATAGACGCGCTGGCGCAACTTGCGGCCGTGCTTGGCAAAACGGACGGTTCCGTCAACCAGAGCGTAGATGGTGTGATCGCGGCCAAGCCCGGCATTGGTGCCCGGATAGAAGCGGGTGCCGCGCTGCCGGACGATTATGCTGCCGGCCGAAACCCGTTCGCCGCCGAAGCGCTTGACGCCCAGATACTTGGGATTCGAATCGCGCCCGTTGCGGGAGGAACCGCCGGCCTTCTTGTGTGCCATTGCTAGACCCCCTCCAAGGCAGTGATCTTCAGTTTGCTCAGATCGCTGCGAAAGCCGTTGAGCCGGCGCGAGTTCTTGCGGCGGCGCAACTTGAATATGCGCAGTTTCGGTCCCCGCAGGTGCTCGATCACCTGGGCGCGCACCACCGCACCGTCAAGATAGGGCTTGCCCAACTTGATTGCCTCGCCCTCCTCGACGGCAAGCACCTGAGCGAAGGAAAGCTCGGCTCCCACCTCGCCGGCAACCCGACCGACGGTGACAGTTTCCCCGACGCTGGCCCTGAATTGGCGCCCGTCAGCCTGAAAGATTATTCTCTTCATATTAAAATGGCGATTCTAGCATGTCATCAAGCGGCCAGCCAACCAGCACACTCTCCCCCGCAGAGCCGGGCAGCGGCAGAGCCGGACAAGCCAAGCCAGCCCTGTATATCATATCGGGGCCATCCGGCTCCGGCAAATCAACGATTACCGCCCGGCTGGCCGCCGCCGGCAAGGCGGTCTTCTCGGTATCGTACACCACCCGCAAGTGCCACCACAGTGAGCGCGAGGGCATCGACTACCGGTTCGTATCCGAGCCGCGCTTCAAGCAGCTGCAATCGAACGGCGAACTGCTTGAATCAGCGCTGGTGCACGGCAACTGGTACGGCACTTCCCGCGCGGACATCAACGATTTTCTCGCAAAGGGAAAGAACGTGATGCTTGAAATCGATGTCAAGGGCGCCGAGCAGGTGCGCACCTGCGGCCTGCCCTGCACCTCGATCTTCATCCTGCCGCCATCGCCGGAAGAGCTGCTGGCGCGGCTGGCCGGCCGCCAGCGCGAGGAAGACGAGCAAATCAGGATGCGGCTGGCAAACGCTCGCCAGGAGGTGCAGGCAATAGCCGACTTCGAATTCTTCATCATCAACCGGGATATTGATCAAGCGGTGCAGGATATTGCCGGGATAATAGACAACCGCGACCGAAGCCACAATCTGGCAAACCAGCAGGAGTTAATCGAAAAATGGCAGCAATGGGCACGCAAATGAACACGGCTTTCAATCGGCTGCTTGCCGGCCTGGCGCTAGCGGTGCCGGCGGCCGCCTGGGCCGATCCGCAAACGGCTGCCGATGCCGCGGTAGTGCCGGAGGGGCTGACCCTGCAACTGTATGCCTCGGCGATTCCCCAGGCCCGGCATTTGGCGGTAAAGGAAGACGGAACCGTGGCAGTCGGCACCAGAGCCGATGCGGTGCACCTGCTGCGCGACACCACCGGCGACGGCCGCGCCGACTGGCGACACGAGATCGGCGGTCTGGAATCTCCCAACGGCGTCGCCTGGCTGGGCGACGATCTGTACATCGGCGAGACCGCCCGGGTACTAAAGGCCGCCGATGTCTTGGCGCGCGTGGCGGCGAACAAACCGGTGTCCCTGGAAGTTGCCCTGGACGGCTTTCCCACTTCAAAACATCACGGCGCCCGCGTCATCGCCTTTGACGAGAGCGGACGGCTGCACATCAGCCTCGGGGTTCCGTGCAACATCTGCATGCCGCCCGATCCGGAGCTGACCGGCACCATCCGCAGTTACGATCTGGATAGCGGCAGCGGCTACAGCGTCGCCTACGGCTTTCGCAATTCGGTCGGCTTCGACTGGCACCCGGGCACCGGCGAGATGTGGGCAACCGATCACGGCCGCGACTGGATGGGGGACGATCTGCCTTCCGACGAACTCAATCGCATTCGCGAGCCGGGGCTGCACTTCGGTTATCCATACTGCCATCAGGGCGACTTGCCGGATCCGGAGTTCGATGATCGTCCCTGTGCCGATTTCGAGCCGCCCGCCCTCAAGACCGGACCCCATGTCGCCAACAACGGCATCCACTTCTACCGCGGTGATGCAATCGGTGCTCTGGCCGGCAAGGCATTCATCGCCCTGCACGGATCATGGAACCGCTCGACCAAGATCGGTTACCGGGTTGACATGATCAGTTTTACCGATGACGGCAGCCAGGTATCGGAAAGATCGATTTTGGTGGACGGCTGGCTGGACGGCGACGATGTGCTTGCCCGACCGGTGGACATCGAACAGTTGCCGGACGGATCGCTGCTGGTATCGGATGACTACAAGGGAGCCGTATACCGGATATTGCCGCTGGATGGGTAGCGACATAATCATCAAGTCGGATGCCCAGATCACCGGCATCCGCCAAGCCTGTCAGTTGACAGTGGCTATTCTCAACAGCCTTGAAGATCGGATCAAACCCGGCATCAGCACCGGGCTGATTGATCAATGGTGCGCCGAGCAGATCGAAGCAGCCGGTGCGATCTCGGCGGCGCTCAACTATCAGCCGGCGGCCGAGCAAAAGCCGTTCCCCAACTCGGTGTGCACCTCGGTAAATCACACCATCTGCCACGGAATTCCCAGTCACGAAAAGCAGTTGCGCGACGGCGACATCGTCAATGTTGACGTGACTGTCGTGCTCGACGGATACTACGGTGATTCTTCGCGGATGTATCTGGTCGGCAATCCGGGCACCTTGCCCCGATCGCTGTGCACCGGTGCCCACAACTGCCTGATGCGCGGGATCGAGGCGGTGGTGCCCGGCGAACGCTTCGCCAGCATCGGTGCGGCAATTCAAGAAGAGGCTGACCAATGCGGCTACAGCGTGGTCAGGGAATACTGCGGCCACGGCACCGGTCTCGAGTTTCACGAACCGCCGCAGATTCTCCACTACCGCAACTCGCGCTCGATGCAGATTATCAGGCCAAACATGGTATTCACCATCGAGCCGATGATCAACGCCGGCGAGCGCCACACCCGCCTGCTTGCCGACGGCTGGACGGTGGTAACCAAAGACCGCAGCCTGTCGGCGCAGTGGGAGCACACAGTTGTGGTAACCGACACCGGCGCCGAAATCCTTACTGCAAATGGCAAAGCGTAGAAAAAAATCCCAGCCGGCGGCGCGCCTAACGCAACCGGCGAGCAACCTGCGGGTTAACCTGCCCTGGCTGCAACGCTGGCAGGCAGATTTCCAGCCGCGTCAAATCGAGCCGAGCTGGGTGGGGCTGGTGCCGCTGCTGGTACTGGCCTTTGTCCTGCGCAGTGCGGTTGCACTAAGCGGCGACTTCATCGTTCATCCGGACGAGATAATGCAATATCTGGAAATGGCGCATCGCTCCGTGTTCGGAAACGGCGTGGTCAACTGGGAGTTCTTCTATGGCGCCCGCTCCTGGCTGCTGCCCGGTACAGTTGCGATGATCCTTACCCTTTGCGATGCAATCGGACTGGGCTCCCCCGAATACTACATCAACATCGTAAAGATTTTATTTTGCGCCCTGTCGCTGGCGATCCCCTGGGGAATGTACCACTACACGCGCAGGATGTTCGGCGAGACCGCCGGCCGGGTCGCACTGCTCGCCGGAGTACTGTGGCCGGAGCTGATCGGCTTTGCCCACAAGCCGTTGACCGAATTCGTCGCTACCGCCCTGATCTGCGCCGCGCTTGGCGTTGCCGGGCGCAGCCGGGCAGCCCTGTTTGCCGCCGGCGCCCTGTTTGCCGCCGGGGCGGCAGTCAGGATGCAGTATCTGCCGGCGGTCGGTCTGCTTGCTCTGGCTTTTCTGATCGCAGTGCCGTTGCGCAAATGGCCGCTGTTTGCCGCCGGGGCTGCCCTGCCGGTGATCGGGGTTGCCATTCTCGAATGGGCAACCTGGGGCTATCCATTCGCATCCTACATCGCCAATTTCAAGGTAAACCTGGTCCTCAATCCGCTGCGCGCC
>JAPORI010000035.1:351-9333 GCA_026710225.1 Betaproteobacteria bacterium | reverse complement strand
GTCGCCGCCGGGATGATCGCAACCTTGCAGGCTAATCGCAAGGCAATGGCGGCAATGGCCGAAGAAGGTTTTGCAACCGCCACCGATCTTGCCGATCTGCTGGTCGGCAAGGGCATCCCGTTTCGCCGCGCCCATGGTCTGGTCGCGGCGGCAGTGCGCGAGGCGGCGGATGCCGGCTGTCGGCTGGCTGATTTGCCGGCAGATGCCCTGCGCCGCTGCCAACTGACTCCCGATGAGGTTGCCGCCGTCCTGCCGGCGGCTGCGGCGGTGCGTGCCCGGTGCCACTATGGCGCACCGGCTCCCGAGCAGTTGCGTGCCCGGCTTGGCGAGGCGTCCCGGGAGATTGCCGGCGAACTAGCCCGGCTGCGGCGCAGTTCCGGCTAGCTAGCCGGCTTGGCGTTGGCGAGCAGCGGCTGCAACTCGCCGGCTTCATACATGCTGCGCAGGATGTCGGAGCCGCCAACGAACTCGCCGTTGACATACAGTTGCGGAATGGTCGGCCAGTCGGCGTGTTCCTTGATTCCCTGGCGGATTTCCGGCTCGAGCAGGACATTGACCGCCAGAAAGCCGTTGCGGTCGATCCCGCATTTGGCCAGTATCTCAACCGCCAGGGCCGAAAATCCGCATTGCGGAAACTGCGGGCTTCCCTTCATGTAAAGGACTACCGGGTTTTCCGCCAACTGGCGCTTTATTGTTGCACAAGCATCCATCAATCGGATCGGATTTTATATGCAAGCCTGCTGATGCTTGGCCGCCGGTGGTAGAATTAGGTTGCAGGAAGGGGGATTTTCCCGCCGCAAGACGGCAACATTAATCAACTATTTCGATGAACAGGCTTTTTGTTGGACTACCAATCACTATTGTGGCGGCGTTGATTGGCGCAGCCAGTCTGGTGCGCGCGTCGGCAGCCGAGCCGATCGACTGGATAGTTGCGGTGGTAAACGACGAGCCGATCCTGTATTCGGAACTGAGCCGGGAAATAGACATGGTGGTCAAGAGGAACCAGTTGCGCGGCGGCGAGGTCTATAGCGCCGAGGCTCTCTATCCGGTGTTGCTCAATCAGGAGATCGACCGGCGCCTGAAGTTGCAAAGAGGGCGGCTGCGCCAGATTCGCATCTCGGAAGAGGAGATAAACCAGAACTTGCCGATCATGCTCAGGAACTTCGGGGTGGAAAGCATCAAGCAGTTTGAAAAGGAATACGGATTAAGCAGCCAGTATCTGCGCATCGCGATTGCCCAGGAGCAGACGATCAACAATGCCCGCATCGCCGAAAGCAGGCACAAGCTTGCCAACTACGGCAACAATCTCGATGCCGCCTTGCGCAACAACTTTGCCGATCAGATGATCAATCAGTATGACTTGATGCAAATCCAGCTTGCTTCCGGCAGCGATTCGCTTGCCGACGATTTGCGCCAGCGCGCCAAGGACGGCGAGGATTTCTCTGTCTTGGCCAGGGAACACTCGATCGCCGACAATGCCGCATCCGGCGGGATGCTCGGCTGGCGGGTGCTCGATCAGCTTCCCGAAAAGGTCGCCAAGACTGTAAGGAAACTCAAAGCCGACGAGATCAGCAAGCCGCTGGTGCTGGACAATGGCGTCCATTTGTTCAAGGTCAATACGATAAGACCGCTGGTGCCGGGCACCGAACTGGTCAAGGATTTCTGCCTGCTGCAACTGCAACTGCCGGCCGGGCTTGAGCAAGAGGAAGTCGAAGACATCCACGATCAGCTGGTGCGCGGCGAGACTTCCCTGGTCGATCTTTCCGAGCGGGAAGGTTATGAAAGCGACAAACAGTGCTATGACGGCAGCGAACTGATGCCGTTTGGGTTGCGCAACACCCAGCGTCTGCGCCAGGGTGAATTCACCGAGCCGATGGCCGCTGGCGACAACTGGATGATGGCCCTGGTTACCGAAGTCAACTACGCGGTCATCGGCGGTGAGGATTTGCGCCGGCAGGCGCATGCCCAGTATCAGGATGTTGAAATCCAGCGCCTCGATGTCGAATGGACCGCCTTGTTGCGCAGTCAGGCGGACATAGACATTCTGCGTGAGAGCCTCTAGCGGCCTTCCCCTCGCGCTCACGGTTGGCGATCCGGCCGGCATCGGCCCGGATGTAGTGCTCGCCGGCCTGGCCGCCGGTCTGGCTGCGCCGGTGCTGGTTATTGGCGATCGCACTCTCCTTGAACAAAGGGCCAAGCAGCTTGGTCTTGAATTCTCTCTTGCAGAATATGAAGAAAAATCAGGCAGTTGCAGCAGTTTGCTCCAAGTTGACCTGAGCAATCCGGTGCAGGCCGGCAAGGCCGAAGTTGCCAATGCCGGTCATGTTTTGCAACAGCTTGATCTTGCCCACCAACTGGCCAGCTCCGGTCGCGCTGCCGGGATAGTAACCGGCCCGGTCAACAAGGCGCTCATCGAACCGGCCTGTCCGGGCTTTCGCGGTCACACCGGTCATTTCGCCCGACTGTGTGGCCGCGCCCGGGCAGTGATGGCATTTGTCGGGCCGAGAATCAGGGGGGCGCTGGTTACCGAGCACATTCGCCTGCGTGATGTTGCCGATGCGATTAGTCAGGAAGCGGTGCTGGAAACCCTGACAATAGCCGCGGCCGGCATCGATAATCTGCTTGGCGGCAAAAGCGCCTGGAAGGTCTGCGGCCTCAATCCGCACGCTGGCGAAGACGGCCTGCTTGGCGATGAGGACCGTGATTGCATAGCTCCGGCGGTGCGCCAGGCTAATGAACGGGGCATCGATGCAATCGGCCCGGTTTCCGCCGACAGCGCCTTTGTCGATGACGCCCGCTGCGTGCTGGCGATGTATCACGATCAATTGTTGCCGGCGGTCAAGCGCGACGGTTTCTTGCAAACCGTCAACGTTACCTTCGGGCTTTCCTATCCGCGCACTTCGGTGGGGCACGGAACCGCCTACGAGCTTGCCGGCAGTGGCCGGGCCGATTGCTCTTCGTTGTGTGCTGCGGTTGCCCTGCTTGCCGGCCGATGAAGCGGCCGCCGCTTGGCCAGCACATGCTCGTCGATGAAGGGGTGCTGGCGATGATTATCGACAGCATTGCACCGCAGCAAGAGGATGTGTTCGTTGAAGTGGGGCCGGGAACCGGATGTCTTACCGAGGCACTGCTGAAATCCGGTGCCGAAGTCTACGCAACCGAGCGCGATGGGAAATTGGCCGCGCAACTGCCCGAGCGGCTGGGCAGCCTGGGCCGACGCCTGCATCTGACGGTTGCCGATGCAGTCGTTGAACTGGCGCAACCGGCCAATCGATCCTGGCGGCTGGCCGGCAACATTCCCTACCAGATATCGTCGCCGCTGCTTTTGAATATGTGCAACTGTCCTCCCTTGCAGGACGCGCATGTGCTGGTGCAGCTCGAATTTGCCCGCCGGGCGGCGGCGAGTGCCGGCAGCCGCGTCTATGGCCGGCTGTCGGTGATGCTGCAAGCTTTCCACGAAGTCGAGGTCATGTTCACGGTTGACCCCGAAGCCTTCTCACCGCCGCCGCGAGTTGATTCGGCGCTGCTGCGGCTGCGGCCGCGCACCCAGCCGCCGCAACTTGCCGCTTCGCCGGAATTTTCCGAAATCGTGCGCCGGGCTTTTGGGCAGCGACGCAAGCAGCTGGCCAACGCGCTGGGCGACTATGCCCGCTTTGCCGGCGACTATGGGAAAATGCGTCCCGAACAATTGGCTGTCGATGATTTTCTCAACATAACCGCCCGGGCAAGGCAGGCGCAATGCTGATCTACATTCACGGATTCAATTCCTCGCCGCGCTCTGGCAAGGCGCAGGCCTGCATTGATCATTTTGCCAAACTGGGCTGGTCATGTCTGGTGCCGGCGCTGGCGCCGGACCCGGCTCGGGCAATTGCAAGCTTGCGCTGCCTGTGTGTGGCCGCCGGCCGTCAGGCGGTGCTGGCGGGAAGTTCGCTGGGCGGCTTCTATGCAACCTGGCTGGTTGAAAACGGCTTTGCACCCCGGGCGATTTTGATCAACCCGGCGGTTGCCGCCGATGAGAAGCTGGCTGATGAAGTGGGCAAGACTCAGCGCAACTGGCATTCCGGTGCCCAATATGTTTTCAGCCAAGAGTATGCGCACAGTTTGCGCGAACTTGTCGTTGAAGAAATATCAGATTCAAGTCGCTATCTGCTGATGGCGCAGACCGGTGACGAGGTGCTCGATTGGCAGGAGGCCGACAGTTATTATCAAGATTGCGAAAAGATCATTGAACCCGGCGGCGATCACGGCTTTGCCGGTTTCGAGCGTCATTTGAATACTATTGCCCAGGCGGCCGGTTGCGCTTAGGCGTTTCAGAGCCAGACTCTGGATTTGGTCAAGGATTCTCGTTTTTGTGGATGCTGTCGATGAAAAGCAGCGGCGGGCTGCCCTTGCGCCGGGAAGACGCGGTGCGGTAGAGAATCTGCAAGTCCTCTCCCGGCTTGCCGATTTCCTGCCGATACCAGGCTACCACCTGCCGGCCGTTCAAATCCAGCCGGTGGTTGTAGCCGTTGCCGCTGGCGGCGCCGTTTACCCGCTCGATGGTGAAGTTGCCCAGAAACAGCGGTTCGGGAAAATTTCTCCCCCAGGGAAGTGCTGCCAGATATTCACTGGAACCGTCGCACAACTCATCAAAATCAGGATTGGCATCGGCATAAATCGGTGCTGCCGGCGGCGGGTCGCGCAGCAAGGTCGCAAATTCCAGGATCAATTCCTTTTTCAGATCGTCCATGTTGCCTTTGAGGGCAAAGCCGGCCGCCCCGGCGTGACCGCCGAAATCACCCAGCAGATCGGGTTTGCGCCTTTTTATCGAGGCAAGGATTTCGTGCGCTGAAATGCTCTCGATGCTGCGCATCGATCCGCGCAGCGTGCTGCCGGCCTTGCCCAGCACAATGCTGGGCTTGCCGGTTCCCGACAGCAACTTGTTGGCGACCAGGCCGAACAGTCCCTCCGGCCACTCCGGCGAATAGGCAAAGTTGAACGGCAGGCCAAGATTGTCGATCTGGGCGATTGCTTCCTTGACCATTTTCTTGGTAAGGTTGCGTCGTTCGCGGTTGTATCCTTCCAGTTCCCGGGCCAGTTCGCAGGCCTTGCTGAAGTTGTCTGCTTCCAGGCAGGCAAAAGCGCGCTCGGCCTTGCCAAGCCGGCCGGCGGCGTTGATGATCGGTGCAACCCTGAACGAGATGTCCCGGCTGGAAAAGTCCCGGCACTTGCTCTCGCCGATGATTGCCTTGAGTCCGACCTGGCAGTGGCCGCTTCTGATCAAGGATATGCCGGATGCAACGATCTGGCGGTTGAAGTCTTCCGACATCGGCATCATGTCGGCTATCGTTGCGATTGCGGCGATATCGAGCAGGTTGGGCGGCTTGATCCTGGCATCAATGCTCCTGAACGCTTCCCGCATCACCAGCAGGATGACTACCGCTCCGCAGATTTTCGGGGCGGGCAGACCGCTGTCGGGCAGCATCGGATTTGCGATCGCCGCGGCCTGCGGAATCACATCGCCGGGCTTGTGGTGATCGGTGATGATCAGCTCGATGCCCCGCCGCTTCGCTTCCTCGGCGGCGGTCACCGAACTGATGCCATTGTCGGCGGTTACGATCACCGAAGCGCAGTCGGCATCAATGGTTCTTACCATTTCCGGATCAAGGCCGCGCACTTCTCCGCGCCGGCAAAAGCGGATGCAGTATTTGGCCTCCAGCTGGCGCATGAACGCACCGATGATCGTCGCTGCGCACACGCCGTCTGCATCAAAGTCGGTAACGAAGCAGATGCGCTTGTTGTTGCTTACCGCCTCGGCAATACGGGCTGCGGCTTTTGCCGCGCCGCCGCCGCTGATGCCGGCGATTTTCGAGTTGCCGCCGCCGAACATCTTTTTCGCTTCGCTGATGCCGCGGCCTGCCAGCACCCGCGCGGCTAAGCCGGGCACTTTCTGATCCATAAGGCTGCGCAGCAAATCCTGATCGACATCGCGCAGCTTTACTTCTGCTGCCGGTTCCAGCATCAGATCAAAGCGAGTCCTTCCAGCGCCGCAAGCCAAGCACAATATCGGCCGGTTCGGAAAGCTGGCGGCCGGCCTGGTGGCAGACGCTGGCGATAACCGCTTGCTGGTCGTAGCGCAGAAACGGATTGATCGCCAACTCCTGACCAATCGTGGTCGGCACGGTTGGCAATTTCTCGGCGCGCAACTTTTCGGCGCGCTGACAAAATTCCTGCAAGAGCTGGTTGTCCGGCTCGACCAGACGCGCAAAGGCAAGATTGCCAAGAGTGTATTCGTGGCCGCAGCACAGTTGGGTATCTTCCGGCAGCGCGCGGAAAACCTCCATTGATGCGAGCAGATCGTTGCCGTCGCCTTCAAACAGCCGGCCGCAGCCGGCGACGAACAGCGCATCCCCGGCCAGCACAAAGCCGGCACCCAGATAGCTCAGATGACCGCGGGTGTGGCCGGGTGTGGCCAGCGCGGTCATCTTGATCGCCCCGTCGGCCAGCTCGATGTTGTCGCCGGCGGCAACTGTGCGGGTAACCTCCCGGCCGCTATATTCGGCCGGAGCGATTACCTGCGCATCCGGCCATTTTGCAATCAGTTCGCCGATGCCATCGACATGGTCGGCGTGGCGGTGGGTAACCAGCAGTGCATCAAGTTGCAGTTGCTCGTTTTGCAGCCAGTCAAGACACGGGCGCGCCTCGCCCGGATCAACCAGATAAGCCCGGGAATCGATTGCAGTTCGCCATGCATAGTTGTCTTGCAGGCAGCCCAGGGGAAGCCAAGTAGAATCTGTCGCCAATGCCGCAATTATATCCTTGGTCAAGTTGTGTCAGCAGTAGCGCCGAATCCTGGGCTGTCAGCGAAGGGGGGCGGCGGCTGCTGGCGCGGGAGGAGGAAATGATCGTGCCCCGGGTGGCTGGCATATTCGGATACTATGCGGTGCAGCTGGGCGATCCGCACCGCGATCTGCTGGCCGCCTCGCCGATTTCCTGCCGGCTGCGGGTCGGCCGCTCCGGCAACTGCCAGGTCCGGGCGCTGGGCACCGGCTTGCCGTTTGAAAGCGCCAGCGTTGATCTGGTGATTGTCAGTCACTTGCTCGAATATGTTCCCTATCCGCAGCATGTTGTCCGCGAAGCGCATCGGATTCTGCGCCCGGAGGGACACTTGATTGTGCTGGTGTTCAGCCCGACCAGCATCTACGGGATCAGAAGGATGATTGATTTGAGTGGCGGCGAATATCCGTGGAACGGAAAATTCATCGCTCCGGGGCGCCTGCACGACTGGTTCGAAGTGCTGGGCTTTGGATCGGCGGGCGGCTCCTACGCCGGCTATGCGCTGCCGTCCTGGCATCAGGGCCTGGCCGGATTGCTGGAAAAGGCCGGCGAGCGCTGGTGGGCGGTATTTGGTTCTGCGGTGCTGCTGCATGCAATCAAGCGGCAGCCGGCGGTGCGCCTGATTCGTCCGCGCTGGGAAAGTCGCCGCAGCCGCCGCAAGCAGGCAGTGCCTGCGGTTGAACGCAGCATCGGCGGCAAATGAGCAATCAGGAGCGCCTGCGCGTATACACCGACGGCGGTTGCAGTCCCAATCCAGGCCCGGGAGGCTGGGCGGTGGTCGCCGAGGAAGACGGCCGCCTCCAGGTGGTTGTATCCGGCACCGAAGCTGACACGACCAACAACCGGATGGAGATAACCGCCGCGCTTGCCGCCTTGCGCAAATATGCCGGCCGGCCAATCTGTCTGAGCACCGATTCGCAGTATCTGCGCGATGGCATCTGCACCTGGATCAAGAACTGGAAGCGCAACGGCTGGCGCACCTCCCGGCGCGAAGCGGTGAAAAACAGCGATCTGTGGCGGCGGCTTGATGAACTGGCCGCCGGTGCCGATGTGCAATGGGTATGGGTGCGCGGCCACACCGGCAATCCTGGCAATGAAATGGCTGATCAGGCGGTAGGCCGTGCCCGGAGCGAGGCTTTCGGTTCATGAGTGCTGCCCACGACAGCAGCCGGCTGGTGTTTCTCGACACCGAAACCACCGGGCTGAAAGTCAATGAAGGTGACCGAATTATCGAGATAGGTGCGGTTGCCTGTCTGGATCGCCAGTTGCGGGATGGGGACAAGTTTGTCTTCCAGGTCCGGGTTGATCCGGAGCGGGAAGTTCCTGAGGAGGCGGTTCGAATCCACGGAATCACCACTGCCGCATTGAAGGGCAAGCCCAAATTCGCCCAAATCGCTGGCAAGTTTATTGAATTCATACGCGGCAGCGAACTGGTAATCCACAATGCTCCCTTCGACTGCGGCTTCCTCGATCGGGAGTTGACCGGTGCCGGTCTACCGCCATTAGCCCAGCATGTTGCCAAGATAACCGGCAGCCTGACCGCGGCCCGCGCCCTGAATCCGGGCGGAAAAAATGATCTTGACAATCTGTGCCGGCGCATGGGAATTGATGTCAAGGATATGCGCAAGAAACATTCGGCCCTGATCGATGCGCAACTGCTTGCCAAAGCCTATCTGCTGATGACCGGCGGCCAGGGCAGCCTGATGCTCGAAGTAGCCAGCGAGGGCCTGGGAGATAATATGGGGGCATCATCCTCCATCAAGGCCGTCCCCTGGCGAGCAGACAACATGTCCCAAAAGAGCAATTTGACCTATCTTGAGCAGATGCGCGACAAAAGCGGTGTGGCGCCGATCATGCTTTCCTGGGAGCAGCACTGATGCGCCTGCACTTCGTCGGCATCTGCGGCACCTTCATGGCCGGGCTGGCCAATGTCGCCCGCCAGCTGGGTTTTCATGTAACCGGCTCCGACCGCGGCTGCTATGAGCCGATGCGTTCGCAGCTTGCCGGCATCAACATCAGCGAAGGCTACTCTGACACCTGCGAAAAGCACCCGGCGGATGCCTACATAATCGGCAATGTCGCTCGGCGCTCGATGCCGCTGGTCGAGTCGATCATCTCCTCCGGCCGCCAGTTCTATTCAGGCCCGGACTGGCTGGCCCGCAATGT
>JAPORI010000035.1:0-322 GCA_026710225.1 Betaproteobacteria bacterium | reverse complement strand
CCACCACCACTGCGATGCTCATTCACATCCTGTCCAAGCAAGGGATGCAGCCCTCCTATATTTTGGGGGGAGTGCCGTCGGAATTTGGCTACTCTTCGCAGCTTACTTCAAGCAACATGTTCATCATCGAGGCTGATGAATATGACAGCGCTTTTTTCGACAAGCGTCCCAAGTTCACCAACTACTGGCCGGATGTGGCGGTTCTGACCAATGTCGAGTATGACCATGCCGATATCTAT
Source organism: Betaproteobacteria bacterium (assembly GCA_026710225.1). Lineage (GTDB taxonomy): Bacteria > Pseudomonadota > Gammaproteobacteria > Tethybacterales > Tethybacteraceae > JAPORI01. The sequence continues at coordinate 83 of JAPORI010000035.1, read as the reverse complement.
CGGGACATGGACGAGGTGCGTCTCCAGTTCGGCCGCTTCGCTCGCACCGTCAAGCCCAAGGGTACCCTGATCGTCAATGGCAG
>JAPORI010000057.1 GCA_026710225.1 Betaproteobacteria bacterium | reverse complement strand
CAACCTGCCTGGGTCCTACCAGATGGACAACCTTGGCGAAAGTCAACAGTTGCCTGATTTCTCCGGCCGCATGTCTGGTCAGCAGTCTTTTATCATCCATCTTCCCGAAATCCGGAGAGAATTAAATCCTAAAAGAGGTGAAAGTCAGAATCGAATTATGGTGGATATTAACTTAGGTGCAGCCGATCCAACAAAACCAGGGCTTCTTGGTCGATGATGAGGCTATATCCAGCCTGAAAAATCGGTGATCAGCAGCAAAATCACATTCATCGACATGACTTTGAAGGCTGTTAATGCCCTGTTTTCCTCTCACAGAGGGGTTTCAGGGGTGCATTACAGAGCGCAGCCAGCCGCAGCCAGCGACTTTTCAACAATAGTCGCCGCCAGATCGACATTGAGTTGCTGCCTGACTTGCACCAGTCCGGTCGGGCAGGAGATGTTGATTTCGGTAAGATGTCCGTCGATTACATCCAGACCGGCAAACAGCACCCCGGCTTTTTTCAAATCATCGCCGAGCGCTTGGGCTATTTCATGTTCCCGCTTGCCAATCGGCATCGCTTCGGCTCGGCCGCCGGCGGCCATGTTGGCAAGATGGGAGCCGGCTTCCGGCAGCCGGTTGAGCATGACTTCGGCCGGTTGGCCGTCGATGACAAACACCCTGCGATCGCCGCTGGCCAAATCCGGTAGCCGGCGCTGCACCAGCGCTGCCGCGCCGGTTGCCAGAATCTGCAAGACTGCTGCCGGCAGGTTTGAATCGCCGGCGGCAAATGCGAATACTCCCTGGCCGCCCATGCCGCCGAGTTTCTTGACCACGCAGCCATCCGGCAACTGTTCGGCGAATTCGATTAATTCCTGTGCATTGGTTGATATCAGCGTATCGGGCACCAGTTGCGGATAGAGCAAGGCGGCAATTTTTTCCTCCCCGATTAGCACCGCGGCCGGATCGTTTATCACTGGAGTGCCAGTCCTGGCGGCAATTTCAAGCAGGGCGGCGGCAATCCGAAATCGCTCGTTAATCGGCGGCTCGAGCCTGAGCATGATCACATCCAGTTCGTGGCTAGTGCCGGTCCAGTCTTCGGCTCCGGCGTGCCAGGGTTTGGCTGCGGTGCGCATCGGTATCCGGCTGCCGGCAATGTGCAGGCCCGAATTATCGGCTCGCATTCCGGCGACCGTGAACATGATTACTTGGTTGCCGGCCGCCGCTGCCGAGCGCATCAGCTCGATCGAAGAATCCTTGGCCGGATCGAGACGCTCGGGAGGGTCGATTAGAAATCCGATCTTTTTCATGCTGGTTCAGGGCGCACCACCGGCTGCTTGATGAACTCGGACCGAAGGTCGGAATGTTTATTGCTCATGCTGTAATTCGTCTTGGGAAAAGGGCAAATTGGTTCTTGCAGACAAGATTCTAGACAGCCCTGGTTTCTGGGTGTGTTTTCATCTGTGTTAGCAATTTTGCTAGTTGGCCAACTGCCGGGCTAGCCATTGCAGGCTGGGCTGGCCGGCGGCGGTTGCATTCCTTGCACTTGCAAAAACGAACAACGATCCGGCCTTTGCCAACTGCACCCGCGACTGGCGGGCAAGTTCCGAGTCCCCCATGCCCATTGCCGCGATTCTTTGGCTGTCTTTGCCGCCGGCGGCGATCAGGTCGGCCAGATTGTTGACATCTGCTTGGCTGGCAACTTGGCAGGCAATCTTGAAAACATCGGCACCGATTGCAAAGGCATTTTGCGCAAGCTGGGTTAGCTTTTCCGGATCGGGGGTGGCGTCAAAGTGATGCGACGAGACAATCAGATCGCAGTTGTGTTTGGCTGCCAGTTTGGCAACCGCCTCATGCAGATCGCGGCTGGCCAGTTCGATGTCGATTGCCCAAGCGTGTTCGGCCGCGGCAGCCAGCAGGCCGACGCGCTCTTGTCCGGCACAATCCCGGCCGCCTTCTGCAATGCTGCGGGCGGTTGCGATCAAGGGAAAGCCGGCAAAAGCGCTGGCGATTTTTCCTGCTTGTTGGGGAGTTGCAGATGCAATCAGATCGAGACGCAGCTCGAAGATGTCGGCGCCCTGTTCGGTAAGAGTTGCCAGTTCCCCGGCTGCGATACTTTCGGTGAAGGGCACGGCGATGTTGCCGGCCCCGTTGGCGCGGTGTGGCGCCGGCAGCCTCACCGGGCCGCCTTGGCCAGATCGGCCAGCCACTGCACCGCCCAGGATGCGCCAAACCCGGTGTGGCTGTCGGCTATTGCACCCAGGCCGCCTTGATGATGACTGGCGGCCAGATCAACATGCAGCCAGTTGCGCTTGCCGACGAAGCGCTTGAGCAGTAATGCGGCCGCGATGTGATCGGCGTCTCCGGATACCGGACACTGACGAATGTCGGCTATCTTCGATTCGAGTGCTGCTTCATAGTCCTGGGCAATCGGGAAGGCAACCAGTCGTTCGCCGCAATTGTTGCCGGCGGCAAGCGCTGATGCAAGCACACGCTCATTGTTGGCCAGCACTCCGCTCATTCTGGTTCCCAGCGCGCTGACCATCGAGCCGGTAAGCGTCGCCATCGAGACGATGGTGCCCGGCCGGCGCCGGGAGGCCAGGCAAAGTGCATCAGCCAGCAGCATTCTTCCCTCTGCATCCGAGTGGACGATTTCGATCGTGGTCTTGTCGGCGGCCTGCACCACATCTGCTGGTGCGTAAGCATGGCGGAAGATACGGTTGTCGGCAACCGCCAGCCAGCAGTCGATGTGCAGCGGCAGATTCAAGCGTGCTGCCGCGCAGGTTGCCGCCAGACAGGCAGCGGCACCGGCCATGTCGGCGTGCATGGTGAGCATGTGCCGGTGTGGCTTGACGTTTACGCCGCCGGTATCGAAGGTTACTCCCTTGCCGACCAAGGCGATTTTGGCCAGCGGTCTTTTGCGCGCTGGCTGCCAGGTCAGGCGCAGCAGTCCGCCGCTTCCTTCGCGGCCGGTTACCGCAGTGAATGCGCCGGCACCAATCTTGATCAGATCGGCGATCGACAGCAGCTTGCTTTCCAGACCGTGCTGTTGGCCGGCGCTTGTCGCCAACTCGATCAATCGGGCCGGAGTGAGCAGGTTTCCGGGCAGGGCGGCCAGCCAGCGAGCAAGATGATTGGCGCGAGCGCGGGCGCGGATGATGTCGGTTAGTGATCCATCGCGCAACCCGCAGATGCGCACTGGTATTTGGCGGCGATTGGACTTGTCTTTGCCAATGCGCGGCAAACTGGCCGCTGCACTCAGCGCGCAGTAGGCGATTTCGGCCTTTTCGCGCGCCGATCCGCAATCCGGACGCAGATCAACTGCCAGTTGCATCCCCGGTTGCCAGCCGACCTTGGTTAGAGCGTTGCGAATCCTCTCGTGCACGGCAAAGGTCGTATCCGGCAATTGCCTGACATTTACCGCCGCGCTGCCGCCGGCCAGGGTTATCACGCTGGCATCGTTTGCAGTGAGTCCGGCAACCCGGCGCCGGCTGGCAAAGGCGGCTGCAAACGGCGCACCGCCGCTGCCTACTTGCAGCACGCAGGCGAATTTTGCATAGGAGTTGCCGGTCAGGTTGCGTTCCCGCACCTGAGCGTCGATTTCCGGCGGCAGTCCGGGGAAGAGAGATTCGTTCACAGGAAGTTGCGCAACAGCGCGATCGCATCCCGGCAGGCCTGGCCGGCAAGCAGCAGCAGGAACATTGCAATCAGCGGCGAGAAGTCGATTCCGCCTATTGGTCTAATCAGGCGGCGGATCGGTGCCAGCATCCAGAATGCCAGACCGGTTGCAGCCGCGACCAGCGGCCCTTGCAGGCGCAGCCAACTGGCCAGCACCGCGATGAAGATCACCACCGTTGCCGTTTGCAAGATTATTTCCGTAACCTGCAACAGCGCCCGGACACCGATTGTCGGCAGGGTTATGCCCGGCTGCTTCCAAAAGGTGATCCCGCGCAGCAGCAGCTCAATGATGATCTGGCCGAAGGCGACGATCAACGCTGCCGGCAAGGCGGCAGTTTCCAGGCCGCGCCAGGGCCTGAAGATGCGCGCCAGCGGCCGCACCAGCCAGTCGGTGAGCAACAGGATCGGAGTGATGATTGCCTGAGCGCCACCGGCCAGCCTAATGATCATGCGCAGCACCAGCACCAGGATGAGCAAGCTGGCGAAAAAGTCAAGCGTGTAGAGCTGGTACTTGAGCATCGGATTTTTGCGCGGCGGTCAGCGCTGCCGCTAGGAGGCTGGATAGTCGACTGCAACTATCTCGTATTCAACGGTGCCGGCTGGCGCCTTGACTTCGGCGATGTCACCGACGCTCTTGCCGACCAACGCCTTTCCCAGCGGCGAGGTTATCGCGATCATGCCGGCGGCGGTGTCGGTCTCGTACTTGCTCACCAGCCGGAAGTTGCGCTTGTTGCCATCGTCATCCTTGATGGTTACCCGGCATCCGAACAGCACCTTGCCGCCGGCAGAGTCGGCATCGGCGGCGAACACTTCGCCGTGGGCGAGCACTCCTTCAAGTTCCTTGATCCGCCTTTCAATGAAACCCTGCTTTTCCTTGGCCGAGTGGTATTCGGCGTTTTCCTTCAGATCGCCGTGGGCGCGGGCCTCGGCAATCGCCTTGATGATCGCCGGGCGCTCGGTTGTCTTGAGCAAGTCGAGTTCTTCGGTCAGGCGCTTTCGGCCCGGCTCGGTGAGCAGCAGTTTTTCCACTTCAGGCTCCGGTTGGTTGCTAGTCGGGACTATTGTGCAGATGCTGGATCGGTCGCAACGGTTCGGGCGGTGATTCACCGGCTTTGCCGATTCCCTGTGCTGCGGCCATCGCGCTTTCGATGGTCGTGAAGTATAGCACTTTGACCTGCAAGATGGCGATGCGAATCGACATCGAGTCGCTGATTGCCCTGGTGTCGGCGCCGACGGTATTGATCACCATTGCGAAGTGTCCGTCCTTGATCCGATCGACAATGTGCGGCCGTCCCTCAATGACCTTTTTTACCAGTTCGCAGACCAGACCGGCTTTGGTGAAGGCGGCGTGGGTGCCGGCAGTTGCCGCCAGCGCAAAGCCGCAGCCGACCAGTTTGCGGGCGACTTGAACCGCCTTGTCCTTGTCCTCGTCGCGCACCGAAAACAGGACCACTCCCTGCTTGGGAATCGATTGGCCGGCGGCTTCGGTGGCGGTGATGAATGCACTCGGGAAGGATTCGCCGATGCCCATCACCTCTCCGGTCGAACGCATTTCCGGCCCCAGGATGGTGTCGGCGCCGGGCATCCGGTTGAACGGGAACACTGCTTCCTTGACAAACCAGGGTGATGCCGGCGGCGGTTCTGGCAGTTGGGCGAGCTTGCGGCCGACTTTTACCAGCGCGCCGATCCGGGCGGCGGCGAAACCGGTTGCCTTGGATATGAACGGAATCGTGCGCGAAGCGCGCGGATTGACTTCGAGCACATAGATGCTCTCGCCCTGAATCGCGAACTGAACATTGATCAGTCCGACAACTCCGATGGCCAGTGCCAGCTTTTCGGTCTGCCGCTGCAACTCGGTGATGGTTGCCGGCGCCAGACTGTGCGGCGGCAGCGAGCAGGCCGAATCGCCGGAGTGGACACCAGCGTGTTCGATGTGTTCGAGAACGCCGGCGATCCGGCAATCGTCGCCGTCGCAGATTGCGTCGACATCGACTTCGGTGGCACCGGCGAGAAACTTGTCAAGCAGGATGCCGGCGGCGAACGCTTCCTTGCTTTGCCGCTTGAGGCAGGCGAGCAGCGCTTCGCGACTGGCAACCACTTCCATCGCCCGGCCGCCGAGCACATAACTGGGTCTAACCACCAGCGGCAATTGCAGCTGCTCGGCGAGTTCAAGTCCCTGTTCGAGGCTGCGGGCGACTGCGTTGGGCGGCTGGCGCAGCTTGCACTTGTCAAGCAGGGAGCGAAACTCGTCGCGGTCCTCGCTGCGGTTGATCGCTTCCGGCGGGGTGCCGATGATTGGCACCTTTTCGTCCGCCAGCTGTCCGGCGATCGAAAGCGGCGTCTGGCCGCCGTACTGGACGATCACTCCGTCCGGTTTTTCAATCCGCACGATCTCGAGGACGTCCTCGGCGGTAAGCGGTTCGAAGTAGAGACGATCGGCTATGTCGTAGTCGGTGGAAACCGTTTCCGGATTGCAGTTGACCATGATCGTCTCGATACCGGCTTCGCGCAAGGCCAGCGCCGCGTGGATGCAGCAGTAGTCAAATTCGATGCCCTGGCCGATCCGGTTGGGACCGGAACCGAGGATCATCACCTTTTTGCCGCTGCCCGGCGCCGCCTCGCATTCTTGTTCGTAGGTCGAGTACATGTAGGCGGTATCGGTTGCGAACTCGGCGGCGCACGAATCAACCCGCTTGTAGACCGGATGCACCTGCAACTGTCGCCGCCGGTTGCGAATCTTTTCTTCGCGACACTCAACCAGCGTTCCGATCCGGGCGTCGGAGAAGCCAGCGCGCTTGCAGGCGCGCAGCCGATCGCCATCAAGCGCCTCGATGCCGCCAGCCTTTATTTGCTGCTCCATTTCCACCAGCCAGGCGATCTCGCCGACGAACCATGGGTCCAATCCGGTGAGTCGGCAGACTTCGTCGGCTGCCATGTCCATGCGCAGCGCATCGGCGACCAGGCGCAAACTGTCCGGACTCGGCTCGGCAAGCCGCGCCCTGATCTCGTCCGGGTCCGATGTGGCCGGATCAAGACCGGTCAGGCCCGACTCCAGCGAGCGCAGCGCCTTTTGCAGCGCCTCCGGGAAGGTGCGCCCCAACGCCATCGCCTCGCCGACCGCGCGCATCTGGGTGCCGAGCCGGCGGGCGGTGGTGGGGAACTTCTCAAAGTCGAAGCGGGGCACCTTGACCACCACATAGTCGATGCTCGGTTCGAAGGAGGCCGGAGTGCGGCCGCCGGTGATCTCGTTTTTGAGTTCGTCGAGGGTGTAGCCGAGCGCAAGCTTGGCCGAGACCTTGGCGATTGGAAAACCGGTTGCCTTGGAAGCCAGCGCCGACGAGCGTGATACCCGCGGGTTCATTTCCACCACCAGCTGGCGGCCGGTTTTCGGATCGAGGGCGAACTGGACGTTGGCGCCGCCGGTATCGACGCCGATTGCACGCAAGATCGCAAATGATGCGTCGCGCATTTGCTGGTATTCCTTGTCGGTGAGCGTCTGGATCGGGGCAACGGTTATCGAATCACCAGTGTGCACTCCAAGCGGATCGACGTTTTCGATCCCGCACACGACTATGCAGTTGTCGGCGCGGTCGCGCACCACTTCGAGTTCGAATTCCTTCCAGCCGAACAGACATTCCTCGATCAAAAGCGACGTGGTCGGGGAGAGTTCCAGGCCTTGTGTGCAGATCGCAGCAAACTCGTCGCGGGTGTAGGCGATGCCGCCGCCGGCGCCGCCGAGGGTGAATGAAGGGCGAATCACCGCCGGCAGCCCGCCGATCTTGGCTAAGGCCGCTTCCGCCTGCTCCATGCTGCCGGCGTGTGCCGCCCGCGCCACTTCCAGGCCGATGTCGCCCATCAGCTTGCGGAACTCTTCGCGGTCTTCGGCTGCCCTGATCGCTCTGGTGTCGGCGCCGATGAGCTTGACGCCGTGCTTGGCCAGAGTGCCGCGGCTGTGCAGGTCCATCGCACAGTTCAGGGCGGTCTGGCCGCCCATGGTCGGCAGCAGCGCGTCGCATTTTTGTTCGATGATGATGCGCTCGGCGACTTGCGGGGTGATCGGCGCAATGTAGGTTGCATCAGCCATGCTCGGATCGGTCATGATCGTCGCCGGATTGGAGTTGAGCAGGCAGATGTGCACACCTTCCTCGCGCAGCGCCCGGCAGGCCTGCGAACCGGAATAGTCGAACTCGCACGCCTGGCCGATCACGATCGGGCCGGCGCCGATGATCAATACCCGGTTAGCGTCGACGCGTTTGGGCATGACTGGTTACGCTGGCGGCGAAGCGGTCAAAGGCAAAGCGCATTTCCCGCGGACCCGGTGATGCTTCCGGGTGCCCCTGAAAACTTGCAAACGGCTTGCTCTTGTGGCGCAGTCCCTGAACAGTTCCGTCAAACAGCGATGAGTGGCTGATCTCGAAATCTTGCGGGATGCTTTTGGCGTCGATGGCAAAGCCGTGGTTCTGGCTGGAGATCATCACCTTGCCGGATTGGTGCTCGATTACCGGGTGGTTGCTGCCGTGATGGCCGAATTTCATCTTTACCGCCTCGCCGCCGGCGGCCAGTGCCAGCGCCTGATGGCCAAGACAAATCGCCAGCAGCGGCGTGTTTCCTTCCAGCAATTGCTTGATTAGCGCGATCGCCTCGGCCAGCGGCTGCGGATCGCCAGGACCGTTGGAAAGCAGGATGCCGTCGGCATTCAGATCGGCAAGGTCGGCCGCGGTTGCGCCGTAGGGCAGTGCAACCGGCTTGAGGCCGCGCCCGGCAAGTTCGCGGGCAATCGCCCGCTTGCAGCCGCAGTCGATGACCGCCACCGTCGGAGCATCGGCAAGCTCCGGCGCTGCATACTGGTTGGTTGCTGCGCTCCATTCTCCGGCTGCGGCGGCGCTGGCATCGAGTGCGGCGGCCTGTCCGGCCAGATTGCAGCCGGCCATCGGCGGACAGTCGCGGGCCATCTGCAAGCCGCGCTCGACATCGGCGGCAGCGATTATGCAGCCGTTGGCGGCGCCGCCGGAGCGCAAGCGGCGGGTCAGCGCCCGGGTGTCGAGGCCTTCAATGCCGGCAACGCCGGCATCGGCCAGGAAATCGGCAAGATTTCCCTGGGCGCGCCAGGAACTGGTGGTGCGGGTCAATTCGCGCACGATCAGCCCGGATACCTGCGGCGCTTCCGATTCACAGTCCAGATCGTTGACGCCGACATTGCCGATGTGGGTGCAGGTCATGCACACCAGCTGGCCGCGGTAGGACGGGTCGGTAACTATCTCCTGATAGCCGGTCAGCGCGGTGTTGAACACCACCTCTCCGACGGCCGGCTGGGTGGCGCCAAAGCCGCGTCCGGCAAAGACTTCGCCGCTGGCCAATACCAGCACTGATGATTGGGTGGCTTCTATCGGCTAAACCCCAAGGCGTCAATATGCGGCGCGGTCTGCATTTGCCGGCAATTTTAAGGCAGGCGGCGAGTCTAGAATATTGGTCCGGTGGCCAAGGCAGGCAAAACTTCCCCAATCAGGCGGCTGCCGCACGCGGCGAGCGGCAGATTCGAACTGGTATCCGACTATCAGCCGGCCGGCGATCAGGGGGCGGCAATCGAATCGCTGTGCGCCGGACTTGCCGCCAACGAGAATGAACTGACCCTGCTGGGGGTTACCGGATCGGGCAAGACCTATACCGCCGCCAACGTGATCGCCAGTCTTAATCGCCCGACGATGGTGCTGGCGCACAACAAGACCCTGGCCGCCCAACTCT
>JAPORI010000018.1 GCA_026710225.1 Betaproteobacteria bacterium | reverse complement strand
CCCAGCTCTACGGCGAGTTTCGCGGCTTTTTCCCCAACAACGCGGTCGAATACTTCGTCTCCTACTATGACTATTATCAGCCGGAGGCCTATGTTCCAGCCCGAGATCTGTTCATCGACAAGGACTCCAGTGTCAACGAGCACATCGAGCAGCTGCGCCTGTCGGCGACCAAGTCGCTGATGGAGCGGCGCGATGTTTTGATCGTCGCGACCGTATCGGCGCTGTTTGGCATCGGCGATCCGGTTGACTATCACAGCATGGTTTTGCACCTGCGCACCGGAGAAAAGCTTTCGCGGCAGGCCATCCTGCGCCGGCTCACCCAGATGCAGTACCGACGCGACAAGCATGATTTCAAGCGCGGCGTCTTTCGGGTGCGCGGCGACACCGTCGACGTGTTTCCGGCGGAAAACTCCGACAAGGCGGTGCGCATCGAGCTGCTCGATGATCAGATCGAGGAGTTGTCGCTGTTTGACCCGCTTACCGGTCGTCGCACCGGCCGCACCGGCCGCTTCACCGTCTATCCGTCCTCGCACTACGTTGCGCCGCCGGATTCGCTAAAGCGCGCCTTGAAGTCGATCTCCGCCGAGCTGGTCGAGCGCGAGCAGCAGTTGCAGGAGATGGATCAGGCGATATACGCGCACCGGCTGCATCAGCGCACCCTGTTTGATCTGGAGATGATGCGCGAGATCGGATTCTGCAAGGGCATCGAGAACTATTCGCGGCACCTGTCCGGCCGCCGTCCCGGCGAGCCGCCGCCGACCCTGTTCGACTACCTGCCGGCCGATGCACTGCTGTTTGTCGATGAAAGCCATGTTACGGTGCCGCAGATCGGCGGCATGTGGCGCGGCGACCGGTCGCGCAAGGACACTCTGGTCGAATACGGCTTCCGGCTGCCTTCGGCCCGCGACAACCGGCCGCTTACCTTCGACGAGTTCGAGGCGATCCGGCCGCAGACGGTCTACGTTTCGGCAACTCCGGCCGATCACGAACTTTCCCGCAGCGCCAGGGTGGTCGAGCAGGTGGTGCGCCCGACTGGCCTGATCGATCCGCAACTGGACATCCGGCCGGCCGCCACCCAGGTTGACGATCTGCTTTCCGAGGTAAACAAGTGCGTCAAATCCGGCAACCGGGTGCTGGTTACCACCCTTACCAAGCGGATGGCCGAACAGCTTTCCGAATACCTGAGCGAGAACGGCATCAAGGTGCGCTACCTGCACGCGGACATCGAAACCATCGAGCGCGCCCAGATAATCTCCGATTTGCGGCGGGGCAGCTTTGACGTGCTGGTTGGCATCAATTTGCTGCGCGAGGGTCTCGATTTGCCGGAAGTGGCGCTGGTTGCGATTCTCGATGCCGACAAGGAAGGCTTTTTGCGTTCGGATCGGTCGCTGATCCAGACCATCGGCCGGGCCGCCCGCAATGTTGCCGGGCGCGCCATCCTCTATGCCGACAAGATCACCGGATCGATTGAGCGTGCCCGCGCCGAGACTGAGCGCCGCCGGGCGCGGCAGCTGGAATACAACGCCGAGCACAAGATAACTCCCAGAGGCGTGCAAAAGGCGGTTGCCGAACTGATCGACGGGATCGTCGAACTCGACGAGCGCAAGCCGGCCGGCCGGCGCAGCAAGCTGCCCGAACAGATGTCGGCTGACCAGCTGGGCCGGGAAGTGCGCGCCCTGGAAAAGAGAATGCTCGCCGCCGCCGAGCAACTCGAATTCGAAAAGGCCGCCGAATTGCGCGATCAGATTCGGCTGCTGCAAGACGCAGCGCTTGGCCTGAACGCGGCGGCCGGCCCAACTGTGCGCAGCCGTCCGGCCGCGTCCAGAAAAGGTGCCCCCAAAAGAGCCAGAAAGCGCTAGGCGGTGATCGCTGCGGCCGCCTGGGCGACTAGCGCCGGCCCGGCGTAGATCAGGCCGGTATAAAGCTGGATCAGATCGGCGCCGGCATCGATGCGGGCGCGGGCATCCTCGCCGCAGCCGATGCCGCCGCAGCCAATCAGCGCCACCGAACTGGGCAGGGCCGCCCGCCAGTTGCGCGCCGCTTGCTCGGCGGCTGCGGTTAGCGGTGCGCCGGAGACGCCGCCGGGCTGGCCGCCGAAATCGCAGGCGGTTAGTTCGGCCGAACGCACAACAGTGGTGTTGGCCGCGATCAGTCCATCGAAGCCGGCTGCGGCAACTGCCGCAGCGATCGCCTCGATCTGATCTTGGGCGAGTTCCGGTGCAACCTTGAGCACCAGCCGCATCCGCTCGGCGTGACGCGCGGCAAGTTTTTCGTTGGCGGCTCCGATCTGATCGAGAAACTCGCCGATTAGTTCCGGCTGCTGCAAATCGCGCAGACCCGGAGTGTTTGGCGAGGATATGTTGATGGTGAAATAGTCAGCCAGCCCGTAGAGGGTTTCCATGCATTGCAGGTAGTCGCCAAGCGCCGCATCGGCCGGCGTGTCGCGGTTGCGGCCGATGTTGATGCCGAGCACGCCCGGCCAGTCGCCGCGTCGGGCCAGCCGGCGGGCGGCATGGGCGGCGCCGGCGTTGTTGAAGCCCATCCGGTTGATTAGCGCATTGTGTTCGGGAATTCGAAACAGCCGCGGCGGCGGCGATCCGGGCTGCGGCCGGGGGGTGATGGTGCCGACCTCGATGAAGCCGAAGCCGAGCTTGGCCAAGGTCAGGAAGTGATCACCGCTCTTGTCAAAGCCGGCCGCCAGTCCGATCGGATTGGGAAACTCAAGCCCCATGACTGTGCGGGCGCCGCCGAGCGTGTTCGGATCGAGCAGCCGGGGTACCAGGCCCAGGCCGCGCATCGCCAGATCATGCGCCCGTTCCGGCTCGACGCGATGCAGGACGCGCCGAAGCAGCGGCCACAGATTCAAGGAGAGCGTCTTTCCGCCAGCCGCTGCTCAACCGCGTTCAAAAAGCACTTGATTAGCGACGCCAGCGGGATGGCGAAGAACACTCCCCACATTCCCCAGATCGATCCGAATACCACCAGCGCAACCAGCAGCCCGATCGGGTGCAGGTGAACGATCTCGGAAAACAGCAACGGCACCAGCACCTGGCCGTCGAGAATCTGCACCATCATGTAGAAGGCGGTAACGTACCAGAACTCGGCGCTGATGCCAAACTGCAAGCCGGCGACGATCAGCACCGGGAAGGTTACCGCCACCGCTCCGACAAACGGGATGATCACCGACAGGCCGATCGCCACCGACAGCAGGAACGCGTAGTTGAGACCAAACAGGCTAAAGCCGACCATGCTGGCGGCAAATACGATCGCCCCCTCGATTATCTTGCCGCGCACATAGGCGCCGAACTGCTCTTGCAGGTTGGTGTACAGGTTGGAGAATATCTGCGAATGGGGGGTGTAGCGGCCCAGCCAGGCAAAGAGGATTTTCTTGTCGCGCAGCAGGAAGAACACCATGATCGGAGTCAGTACCGTGTAGATGATGATGCTAAAGATGTTGCCGGCGCTGGCGACGGTGCTGCCGAGCATCGTCTTGGCAACATCGCCGGCGGTAGCCAGCGCCGAATCGACGATCGCCTGCGAATTGATCACCCGCATCCATTCCGGCAGGCTGAGCAGCTTCTTGTCGGCCCAACTTTGAAAGGCCGGCATCGCCCCGCCGAGGTTTTGCAGCAGGTTGCCGATCTGGCTGGTAAGCTGGGGCAGGGCGAACAGCAGGATCAGCAAAATCAGCAGGATGGTGAAGAGCATCACCGAACTGATCGCAAAGGTGCGGTGCACCCGCCAGGCGACCATCTGGGCGACTATCCCGTCCATCAGATAGGCGAGCAGGATGCCGACCACCAGCACCGGGAAGTGCACCGCCAGCAGCCATCCGATCAGCGCGAAAATCGGGATGGTGACCAGAAAGACCAGCAGTTGCCCGTCGGCGCCGATTCGGTTCGCAGCGCGTACAAAAGGGTTGTTGGCGTTCAAGTTGCCGGAATTGCCACGGGAAAGGGAAAGCGCATGGGCTAAATGCCGATTCTATCCGTCCAGCTCCCACAGGTGCTAAAATATGGCGGCATGGACGCTGTTGTCTGGCCGAATCCCGCCGCCGGCTGCGGCCGGTTGCGGCTGCCGGCCCGCCTGGCCGGGATTGCGGCGCTGAGCGCAGTGGCGCTGGCGGCTTCCGGCTGCATCGTCTCCGAGGCGCTGTTCAGCGAACTGGAGGACGAGCCGTTCGAGCTCAATCCGGACGACCCGTTCGAGATCACCAACCGGCACATCTACGAAGTCAATTCCGGCCTCGATCAGGCGATCCTCAAGCCGGTTGCGATCGGCTATACCCGGGTGATGCCGGACCCGGTCGAGAACTGCGTGGGCAACATTCTCAGCAACCTCGGCGAACCGTTGCGCATGTTCAATCATGCCCTGATGCTCGATGGCCAGGCTGCGGTTGACAGTTACAGCCGCTTTCTGGTCAACACCACCATGGGCGGACTTGGCTGCGTCGATGCCGCCGACAGCATGGGAATCAAGAAGAACGAGGTCGATCTGGGCATGGTGGCGCGCCGCTACGATATTTTTGATCATGAGCCGCCGTTTCTGATGCTGCCGCTTTTGGGACCTTCGACGCTCGATGCGACCGCCGGATCGATGATCGGCAACCGGATAATCGATCCGGTCCGCGACCGCCACCTGTTCTTGCACAACGGCCCCGAAAAGCAGCCCACCCGTAGCCCGGGGCTGTCCTTTGTAAGTTTCTTCAAGCAGTCCGAAGTCAGTTTTCCCAATCCCTACTTCACTACCGACGACCCGTACCTGAGCGGCTACGCGGTTCTCACCGGCGTGCACGTCCGGGCGCAGTTGCTTGACACCACCGACATTCTTGACGCAGCGGCCCTGGACCCGTACAGTTTCCAGCGCGACGCCTATGTGCAAAGGAGACAGGCCCAGGCCGAAAAGTTGCGCCGCAAGAAGTATCCCAAGTTGCTGTATCCGTACAGCATCTTTTCTGCCGGTGCCGACTGAAGCAGCACAGCCACCAGACGGCGGGGCTTGCTAACTAAAGGTTTCCCCTGCTGGCGGCGGGGTGTGGCGCAGTCTGGTAGCGCGCCTGGTTTGGGTCCAGGAGGCCGGGAGTTCGAATCTCTCCACCCCGACCATTGTTTTTGTGCCCGTAGCTCAACGGATAGAGCAACGGCCTTCTAAGCCGTCGGTTGCAGGTTCAAATCCTGCCGGGCACGCTTTGATTTCTGGCGCTTGGCAGAAAGCAAGTCGATGATTGGTGCTGATTGTAATCAATCGCCTTGGTTGCGCTGCTATCAGCCAGCCGTTATATTCCTGCCTAATCAGGCGTAAATTGCGATGTTGACCGTTTTGTTTCTCATTGTCATTGTCGCGGCATTGGCCGCGCTGGGTATTCTGCTCGATTGGCCGGCCCGGGCGGCGGCGCTGTTTGTTCTTGGTTTGGTCATTTTGGCTGTTGCCGCAAAATGGATTGGCAAATTGGCGCAGCGACTTTTGTTTCGCTCCTACCGCAAGCGGGAAAACATCTTTAGCAAAACCGAGGGCATATTCTGGAAGGCTCTGCAAGAAGCGATGCCATCTGACGGTAGCGTACTGCTTGCCAAGGTCAGAATGGAAGATGTCATTGGCGTCAGCGACAAGGTGTCAGCCCGCACCCGCGCCCGGCTGCGCACTCGGGTGCGCTCGCGTCACTTCGATTTCGTAGTCTGTGATCGGGATGGCCGGATAAGGATGGCAATTGAACTGGATGATTCCTCGCACCGCACCTCGGCGGCGGCCATTAGCGCCGACCAGTTTAAAAACGAGGTGGCCAGAGTCACCGGCTTGCGTCTGGTCAGGATACGAGCCCGCAAAAAATATGATCACAAAAAGTTGTGCGCCACGCTTGCCGGCGACTAGCGTTCGCTTGATTAACTCTGCCAGTCGCTGGCCGCGACGGCAAGGGCAAACCGGGCTGCTTGCTGCCGGTGGCTGCGCCAGTCTTTTCCGGCGCTGGCGGGCTTTTGAATTCGTTTCGCCAGACGGCTGATCTGGGCAGCGGAGCATCCCAGACAGTCTTGCAAACGCTTGCTGCCGCGGCTGGTTGCACAGCGCAGGAAGAAATCCAGTTGCGCTGGCGCTTCGGCTTTTGCAAACAGGAGCACCGGGGTCACAATGTGCTCGGATTTATCAGCAAGAATGCTGTGCAGCACGCACAATGCCTCCGCTTCCAGCAGACGCTCCACGGGCAGACACGGATCGCGCAGAACATTGCCAGCCAGCAATTGCTGATCGCATTGTTTGACGGCAAAGAAGCTAAAGGAAACATGCTCGCCGCCAATCAGGTACTTTTCGTCGAGCATGAAATTGACTGCCGCATCGGCGCCGGCATCGATCAGGGCGGCGATCGCATTGATGAACATGGCAAAGGCATGGTAGGCTGCCGGGGCAATCTTGTCGGGAGCCGGGTGGCTGGATTGGTCCTCTTGCTGCTTGAGTCTGAAGATGTCCTCGATCAACTGATGCGCCTGTTTGAGAAAACGTTCGTCGCTGCCCCGCGGGTCGTGAGTTGTGCCCTCCATTTCCAGCCAGCGGACCGTTTCGGCGATTAGTGCGTTGCCGGTCTTGTTGTCAGATCGGGCATCCTCGATGCCGCCGCTGGCTACTACGTGGCTGGCCATGTCGGCACCAATTTCCCGCACCAGCTCCCGGCGCAGCAGCGGCAGGCTGGCGGCGTTTTCATAGAAGGCCGCCCGCAGGCGGCGGCCGGCGATCGAGTTGCCCAGCGCCGCCGGCGGCTTATCTGCTTCGACTGCCTGATTGCGGGCCAGCAGTTCGTTCATCAAGAACGAAAGCGGCACAGATTCGCTGCCGTCAGGATGGTCAAAGCGACGGCTGCCAGCATGGACGACAAAGGTTCTTTCCGGATCGATCGCAGCCAGCGCGGCGCGAGTGCCGCTGGCAAGTCTTGCATCCGGGCTGTGCTTGATCTCGACAGCCCAGAACCTGCCGGTTGGCAGTGCGATCAGCAAATCTATTTCCGAGCCGCGGGTGCTACGATAAAAGTAGGTTCTCCACAGCGCCGGCAGTGCGGCCATGACGTTCTCGATCACGAATCCTTCCCAGCCGGCACCGACAAGTCCGGCATCGGTGGCCGAGCGCATTGCGTGCAGCAGGCCGCTGTCGCGTACATAGCACTTGGGGCTTTTGACGATCTGCTTGCCGATATTGCCGTGCCACGGCGGCAGAATGCGCACCAGCATCAGGCCTTCAAGAATGCGCAGGTGGCGGGCAACCGTGGCGGTGCTAATCCCCAGCCGCCGGCTGATGCCAGAGACATTCAATATGTTGCCGTGCAACTGGCACAACTTTGTCCACACCTGGCTGAATTTCTCGGCGGCAACGTCAATGCCCATGGTCGGCAATTCCTTGATGATCTGGTTGTCAATATAATTGCGTCGCCACACTTCGCTGGCGGTGGCATCGGCAGCTGTATAACTTTCCGGATAGCCGCCTCGTACCAGCAGGCGCGGCAGGTCTTGGGGATCGATTTCAAGGCAGTCGATGCCGGCCATTTGGACGGTTTCAATTCGGCCGGTGAGGCTCTCGCCGGACTGGTGCATGAGTTGGCCGCTGGCCGAGCCAAGCAGCAAAAACTGACCGGTTCTGTATCCACGAGCACGACGTTCGTCGATCACCACCCTGAGATCATCGAAAAGTTCCGGCTTTTTCTGCAATTCGTCAATAACCACCAACTTGCCCTCATGGCTGCGCAGTTTGGCAATCGGATCGCTCAGTTTGGCCAGATCGTTCCTGTTTTCCAGATCATAGAAGATGCTCGGAAAATCGCGGGCGATGGCTCTGGCCAGAGTGGTTTTGCCGATCTGGCGGGGGCCATTGATAACTACCGCCGGGGCACGCGCCAGTGCGGTACGCACGATGCGCTCGGTGCGGCGGGCAATTTTTTCATTCATGCGCATATATTATAAACCATATGTTGCAATAATTGCAAGGTGCACTTTGCAATATATGCGCAAAAATGCCATTTTTGCGGTTTTGACTTGTCAATTATTGCGCATGAGTGCAACAATTGCCAAGTCAGGTTGGGGGTCAGCCCCGTTTCCTAATCAGGCGGCTGATGCTGTCGCTGATGCCCCGATCGACCAGCATCAGCGACAGGATGATTATTGCGGTGCCGATGAAAAAAGAGATTGCCAGCTGCTCGCCGAGAAAGATCACTCCGAGCGGAATGGCATTTACCGGAATCAGCAGTACGCACAGCGATACGTTGCTGGCGCCGATGCGAACCAGCAGATAGAAGAAGATGCGGTAGGCGCAGGCGGTGCCCAGCACCCCCAGTCCAATTGCTCCGGCCAGCGACTTCCAGCCTGCCGCAGCCAGGTTGACGTCCTCAATAGCGACCGCTGCCGCAACCGATACTGCGGCCGCCCCGATGCACAGGCCTAAGGCCAGAGAACTGGCATCCATTTGCCCCGGCCAGGCGCGCATGGCAACCGTGTTGATCGCATAAAGAACCGCCGCGACCAGACACAGCAGCGCTCCGACGGTCTCGGCAAGATTGCCTTGCGCGCTGGGGCCGACCAGAATCGCCACCCCGATTATTCCCAGCACCGTTCCGAGCAAGCGCAGAGCGGAAAACTTCTCCTGGCCGATTGCCGATGCGATCAGGAAGGTGAACATCGGCATGGTCGAGTTGAGTACCGCAGCCAGGCTGCTGGTGATGTATACCTGCGCGTAGGCAAAGCAGGCAAAAGGCAGCGCCGCTCCGATCAGGCCAAACAGCAGGCAGCGCCGCCAGTGGGCGCCGACCTGGGCAAGAACGATCCGCCGCTGTTGCAGAATTGCCAGCAGGAAGGATGCACCGAGCACCATTCTGATTGCGACGATGGTAAGCGGCGGCAGGCCGTCAAGACTCAGCTCGAAAAACAGGAAGGAACTTCCCCACAGCAGCGACAGCAGGTAAAGCAGGAACCATTCCCGTGCGCTGATCGCAGAAGTAATCGCCGGAGATTTCAAGGCAGCGGTTGCAAAGATTGCGCAAACGGAATCCTAATGTCTGCCATTATCAGGGCAATTTTATAAGGGTTGTTGCCGCATGCATCATTGATGCTCAATTAGAAATCCGCTGGAAATTGCGTCGTGTTAGAATCTAAAAGGCAAAATGACCAGCATAACCATTGACGCCCTTGCCGGCAAAGTTCTGGAGCGCCTGCAAAAGCGCGCTGCCGGCAATCATCGTTCAGTCGAAGAGGAAATAAAAGTCATCCTGGAAAGTGCAGTTGCCCAACTGCCCGCTCGGCGCGGCGGCCTTGCCGACAGCATCCGCGATCGTTTTGCCGACTTGGGCGGAGTTGAACTGGAACTGCCTCCTTCCCAGCCGCCGCGCGAACCTCCCAGTTTCAAGTAATCCGGCAAGATGTTCGTGCTG
>JAPORI010000120.1 GCA_026710225.1 Betaproteobacteria bacterium | reverse complement strand
AGTTGCTTGAACGGCGGCTGGCTTTGCTGGGCATGGAGCATGCCTCCTTGA
Source organism: Betaproteobacteria bacterium (assembly GCA_026710225.1). Lineage (GTDB taxonomy): Bacteria > Pseudomonadota > Gammaproteobacteria > Tethybacterales > Tethybacteraceae > JAPORI01. Next base: position 9,477 of record JAPORI010000120.1, on the reverse strand, counting down.
AGCGCGAGGAAGACAGTGCTTCCCGGCAGCGTCTTGAGGAGCTGGACCGGGAGATTGCCGCGGCCAACGAGCAGCATCTGCTACTCAAGGAAAGATGGCAAAAGGAGAACGAGCAGCGTCAGGAGCTGACGCGCATCAAGCAGGAGCGTGAAGCGCTCAATGCCGAACTGGAAAGGATGACCCAGGCGGGCAGCTTCGAGGCCGCCGCCGAGATAAAGAACAGCAAGTTGCCCGAACTTGCCAAGCGCGAGCAGCATTTGCTTTCGGCAAGCGGTGAGCAGATGAGCAGCGTCGAGGTGGGTGAGGATGATATCGCGGCGGTGGTGTCTCGCGCTACCGGAATCCCGGCGGTGCGGATGCTGGGCAGCGAGCGCAAGCGGCTGCTGGGCATGGCAAAAGCGCTGCGCGGCCGGGTGCTTGATCAGGATGCCGCGGTCGATGCGGTTGCCGCCGCGGTGCTGCGCTCGCGTACCGGAATTGCCGATCCCAACCGTCCGATCGGCAGCTTTCTTTTTCTGGGTCCGACCGGTGTAGGCAAGACCGAGCTGGCCAAGGCGACCGCCGATTTCATGTTCGGCAGCGACCGGCAGATGGTCCGCATCGACATGAGCGAATACGGCGAAAAGCACTCGGTCGCCCGCCTGATCGGTGCGCCGCCGGGTTATGTCGGCTACGAGGAGGGCGGCCAACTCACCGAAGCGGTGCGCCGCCGTCCCTATTCGGTAATCTTGCTTGACGAGCTTGAAAAGGCGCATCCGGACATTTTCAACATCCTGCTGCAAGTGCTTGATGAGGGGCGCCTCACCGACGGCCAGGGGCGCACCGTCGATTTCCGCAACACGGTGCTGGTGCTGACTTCCAATCTGGGTTCCGGCGACCTGTCAGGCAAGGTGGATGAGGAGGTCCGCGCCCAAGTGCTGGCTCAGGTGCGCGCCTATTTCAAGCCGGAGTTTCTCAATCGGCTTGACGAGATCCTGGTATTCAACGGTCTGGGCAAGAAGATCGTTGGCGCAATAGCCAGGATGCAGCTTGATCTTTTGGTTGCCAGGCTCGCTCGGCAGAAGTACAATGTCCAATACTCCCCGCAAGTCGTCGAGACCCTGGCCGAAGCCGGTTTCGATCCCAGTTACGGAGCCCGGCCGCTCAAGCGCTCCATCCAGTCGATGGTCGAGACGCCGCTGGCTGAAGCGGTGCTGTCCGGCAAGTGGGAGGAAGGCTGCATGATCCGGATTGCAGCAAAAGCCGGCAAGATAACTTTCGATTTTCCGGCCGCCAACTAAAGCGGTCAATCAGGCTCAGGGGTTTTTGGGCAGGAAGCGGCGCGGATCGTAGTTTTCAACGCCGCGTCTGATTTGAAAGTGCAGCCCTACCGAGCGGGCGCCGCTGTCGCCCATGGCCGCGATCGGTTCACCGCGCTTGACCTTGTCGCCTTCGGCAACGAAGATCTGATCGTTGTGGGCATACAGGCTGACATACTCGTTTGCATGCCGGACGATGATTGACTGGCCGAAGCCCTCGATGCCGGAGCCGACATAGATTACCTCACCGTTGGCGCTTGCCAGAATCGGACTGCCGCGCTCAGCAACTATGTCGATGCCCTTGTTGCCGGATCCGAAGTTCTTGACCACCTTGCCATCGGTCGGCCAGCTCCAGACAATGTTCCCTTCGGTGCGCTTGTTGACCGGCGCCCGGGTAGCCGGCAGGCTAGCCGGGACCGCCGGGCTGCGGCGGGCATCTTTGGTCAGCCGCTGGCGAGCTTCTTCAGAGTAGGGCAGCTTTTGCGCGCGCGGCTCGTTTAGCAGCACCATATCGCCGCCGGCACGCTCGCCGGATTCGCCGATGAACTTTTGGCGGCGGCGCACCTGTGGCGCCTGCGGATCGACCTGCGGCAGCGGCGCGTTGCGCAGCGCTTCGAGTTCGGCGGCGCTGGTGCGCCGCACCTGCGGCGTTCCGGCTTGCGAACTGGTCCGCACCGCCTGGACTTCCGGCTCGACGCCACTTGAGGAGAGTTTCAGTGCCTGACCGACCTCGATGAGATTGGGATTCGATATCAGGTTCCAGCGCGCCAGTTCGCGGTAGTCAAGGCCATAGTTGGTCGCTATTTCGATCAAGGTCTCGCCCGGTGCTACCGTGTGGGTTTTCGGCCGCTGCACTGGCCGGTTCGGATCGATGATGCTGCCTTTCAGGGCATCGAATTCCTGTGCCGGGGCCGGCGAGCCGCTGGTGGTGCAGCCGCCCAGAGCCAGGGCTGTCGCGCCGGCAAGAGCCGCGATAATCAAGGTCGGGTGGCGCCTCATCGGGATTCCTTGCCGCTGAGCAACGGGACGAAACTTACCCGGTCGTGTTCGCTGCGGGTAATCTTGCCGGCATTCTTGCGATAGAGCACCAGATGCTCTGCACCGGCGCCGCTTTTTTCGGGAATTACCAGCCGGCCGCGGCCAGACAGTTGCGCGAGCAACGGCTCCGGCGCCTGCGTTGCCGCGGCGCTCACGATGATTGCGTCAAATCCCGAGCCATCGGGAATGCCCAGTTTTCCGTCTCCATGCACGATGCGCACATTATTGTAACCAAGAGTCTTCAGCCGGTGGTCGGCGGCAACCGCCAGAGCGCGGATTCTTTCGACGGCGACGACCTGCTTGTATAGCCGCGCAAGCAGGGCGGCCATGTAGCCGCAGCCGGCTCCGACTTCCAAGGCCTGCCGGCTGTGCTTGCGATTCCAGACCAGTTCGAGCATTCTGGCCATCACTTCCGGCTGGGAAGTGGTCTGGGCGTGTCCGATTGGAAATGCCATGTTGTCCAGCCAGCGGCTCTTGAGACTGTCGTCGAGAAACTCCTGGCGCGGCACCTGGGCGAAGGCATCGAGAATCTCCTCGTCGCTGATGCTGGTTTCGCCCAGCATTCTGGCCAGGCCGCGGCTTAGCGCAGCCATGTCGATACGAACTCCTGCCCCGGCCCGGAATCGGTAAGGTCGCATGTCAGCGGCGTTACTGCGATCTGGCTGCGCGCCAGGGCGTGAAAGTCATCTCCCGGCTCGCCGGCCAGTTCCCCGTCGTGCATGGTGTAGCTGTAGACGCCGCTGCTGCCGTCGAGTTCCTTTTCCCGGCAAAAGGGCAGCCGGGACGCGCCTCGGCTGCCCAGGCGGGTGGCAACGAAGCTGCCCATCCTGGCGCGGGGCAGATCCGGGATGTTGACGCTGAGCAACAAGTCGGCCGGGCAGCGGTCGGTTGCCAGCAGCTTGCCGACCAGTTCCCCGGCGACTAGGGCCGCGTCATCGAAATGGGTCGGCGGAAACGCACCGGCGGCCGGCACCAGCGAGAAGGCAACCGCCGGAATGCCGGTCAGGGCGCTCTCGATGGCCGCCGCGACAGTGCCGGAATAGATTGTGTCCTCGCCGAGGTTGGCGCCGCAGTTTATGCCGGTAACGGTCAGGTCGGGCTTCCAGGGCAGGATGCCGGCGGCCATCAGCGCCAGATGCACTGAGTCAGCGGGGGTGCCGGCTACCGAGAATTCGCCGTCCCGGATCTTTTTGACCCGGATTTTGCCCAGGCTGATCGAGGAACTGGCGCCGCTGTGGTCGCGCTGCGGGGCGCAGACACACACAGGCCCGATTTTCCGCATCGCCGTAGCCAGTGCGGCTATGCCGTCGGCATTGATGCCGTCGTCGTTGGAAATCAGGATTTTGGGTCGCTGCATGTCAGCTGGTCTGGAAAAATGTAATGGTCGGGGCGAAAGGATTTGAACCTTCGACCCCCTGCACCCCATGCAGGTGCGCTACCAGGCTGCGCCACGCCCCGACCGGAAGAAAGATGGCTATTTTCCGATCAAGGCTCGAGGATCTTGGCGATGAGGGCGAGCTCACTGCGGATGCGCCTGGGATCGTATTCGGTAACCGGCGCGGCAACCTTGTTCTTGCCGGCCAGCGCCTTGCGGATGCCAGCCGAATTGAGCCCCTGCTCCTTGTACTGGAATATTTTGCGGATGACCCGGATGTTGTCCGGGCTGTAGTAGCGGCGCCGGTTGACGCGCTTGATCTTGCCGATGTAGCGGCCGTAAATCGTCTCCCAGTAGTGGAGGACGTGCTCCTTGGTGTCACACAACTTGCAGGCCTCGCCGATCGAGAAAACCTGCTTGTCAGACGGCAGATCGGGCCAGTTGAAGCCGCTCATTTTTTCGGCCGGATCATGTCCGCGTTTCTTATTTGGGAACGCATCTTGTTGCTCAGCCGCAAGATTAGCGCCTTTTGATCGGGAACCATCAACTTTTTGCCGGTTTTTGGATTGCAAACCTTGCGAGCCGGTTTGGCAACGACCCTAAAACTGCCCAACCCGTGGATTTGAACCCTTTCGCCGGCGATCAGCGATTTCCTGATTTCATCGAAGAATGAATGCACCACTTTCTTTCCGGCCGCGCTGGTGCCGAGTTGCTTGCCGAGTTCGTCGGCCAGGTCGATGCGCGTGAGCGACGATGTGCGGGAATGATGTCTGCCGGATGCCATGATGCTAACTGCCGCGTCTTATTGTAGCGTGATTCTTCGCCAAGGAGGCCGCCGCTTCCTCGACAATGGCGTCAATGCGCTCGTCAACCAGATTGGCCTCGGCACCCTGCATGGTGATGCGCAGCCCGACACTTTTTTTGCCCGCGCCAACCTGCTCGCCAGCATAGACATCGAACACGTCAACGGCGAATATTTCCGGAATTGCCAGCATGAGTATGGATTCTACCAGTTGCCCGGCCTCGACGCCGGCATCTGCCTCAACCGCCAGATCGCGGCGCACCAGCGGCAGGCGCGATTGCGGCTTGGCTGAAGCCAGGCGCATAACTGTTGCACAGGCGTCAAAATCGATTTCAAAGACCGCCGCCGGATGCGGCAGAGCGTAGCGATCGGCCAATTGCGGCCGAATCTCGCCGATTATGCCGATTTGTCGGGTGCCGAGCATCAGCCGGGCGGCCTTGCCCGGATGCAGGGCCGGGTGGGAGCTCTCCTTGCGAAAATCGATCCGGCAGCCGGCCAGCAGGCGCACCAGCACCGCCTTGATGTCGAAAAAGTCACAGGAGCGCTCACAGCCGTCCCAGTGGTCGGCGAGCCGCGGTCCGCAGGCCAGGGCGGCGAGCATCCGCGGCTGGTTGCTGCTGCCGGCCGGGAAGCAGCGGCTAAGCTCAAAAAGGCGCACCGAGCGCTGGCTGTGGCTGAAGTTGTAGGCGGCACCGGCAACCAGGCTGGCCAGCAGTCCCGAGCGCATTGCGCTGGCTTCTTCCGACAGCGGGTTGGCCAGAGTAAGCGGCTTGCTGTTGCCATAGAAATCCGCTTCCCAGGCCGGCGGAACGAAGGAGAAGGTAACCGTCTCGAAGAAGCCCTCGGCGGCCAGATGCCGGCGGGCTGCCGTGGGTGCCAGCAGCGGCTCCGGGCAGGGCAGGAAGCGGCCGGTGAACTGGGGCATCGTCGTCGGGACGCTTTCGTAACCGAGCACCCGCACGATCTCCTCCACCAGATCCTCGGCGCGCTCGATGTCAAAGCGCCAGCTCGGCGGCCGGGCGATCAGTGCCTTGTCCGGCTTGCTGCCATGCACCGTGCAGCCGAGCCGGCGCAGGATGGCGGCATTTTCAGATCGGGAGGGGCTAAAGCCCAGCAGTTTCTCCACCCGGCCGTCGGCGAGTTTCACCTCGCCGGCCGCCGGAGCGGCACCGACTTCAGTAAGCGAACCGATCCGCCCGCCGCAGATTTTCTTAATCAGCCGGGCAGCCAGGGCCAGGGCCGCGATTGGCAGGTTTGGATCGACCCCCCGCTCGAAGCGAAAGGCTGCTTCCGAATTGACATTCAGCTCGCGCGTCTTGCCGCGGATTGCCGCCGGGCTGAAATGGGCGGCTTCCAGGACTATGTTTTCGGTTGCCAAACTCACTCCGCTGGTCTTGCCGCCCATGACTCCGGCTATCGCCGCCGGCTTGTGGTCGCCGCAAACAAGCAGCATGTCCTTGCTCAACTTCGCTTCGCTTCCGTCAAGCAGTTCCATGCGTTCGCCGCGGTTGGCAAAGCGCACCGTTATCGACTCTCCGAGTTGCTGCCGGTCGAATGCGTGCAGCGGCTGGCCGATCGCCAGCATGGCGTAGTTGGTAATGTCGACGATCACGCTTACCGGCCGCACCCCGCAGCGGCGCAGACGCTCGCGCATCCACAGCGGAGTTGCCACATCTGCCTTGACACCGCTGATTGGCAGAGCGCAAAAGCGCAAACAGGCTTGACGGGCATCCGGGTCTATTGCAACCTCTATCTTCTCGGTCCCGCCGGCCGTGATAGTTGACTTAAGCGGTTTGATTCTGAATTTGCGCAGGGCTGCCAGTTCCCGGGCGATGCCGCGCATGCTCAGCCAGTCGCCGCGGTTGGGAGTGATCGCCAAGTCGTAGACTTGATCATCCAGAGCCAGCAGCCGGCTCAGTTCAGTTCCCGGCTCGCTGCCCTTATCCAGCCGCAGCAAACCGGAGCAATCATCGCCCAAGCCCAGTTCGCTTGCCGAGCACAGCATTCCTTCGCTGCGCTGCCCGTGCACGGTTGCCGTCTCTATCCTGCGGCCGTCGGGCAGGGTTGTTCCGGCCGGGGCAAATGCATAGATCCCCCGATTGGCAAGATTGGCAGCCGCACACACCACCTGCGAGCTTTTGCTGCCGTGCTCGATTGAGCACAGCCGAGCCTTGCCGGATCCGGCAAGGCTCTTAACCTCAGTGACCCGGGCGGCGACGAGTCCGGCCAGATCGGGGCCTGCGGCTGCGCAACTTTCTACTTCCAGACCATGGTCGGTGAACAGATGGGGCAGATATTCGATCGACCGCACCTGCGGCAGATAGTCGGCGATCCAGTCGACGGAAACCAGCATCCGGCTGCTTGTTGTTTATGCGAACTGCGCCAAGAAGCGCAGATCGTTTTCGAACAGGGCGCGCAGATCGCCGAAGCCGTAGCGCAGCATCGCCAGCCGGTCCAGGCCGGTTCCGAACGCCCAGCCCTGGCACAGTTGCGGATCGTGGCCGCCGGCGGCGAGTACGTTGGGATGCACCATTCCGCAGCCGGCCACTTCCAGCCACTTGCCGCGCAACTTTATGTCGCATTCGGCCGAAGGCTCGGTAAATGGGAAGTACGAGGGCCGAAAGCGCACTTGCAGGCTTGCGTCCTCGAAGAATTCGCTGAAAAAGGCCAGCAGGATTCCTTTCAGATCGGAAAAGCGCACTTGATCGTCGACCCACAGTCCCTCGACCTGATGGAACATCGGTGAGTGGGTGGCGTCGTTGTCCACCCGATAGCAGCGGCCGGGGGCGATTATGCGCACCGGTCGCGAGTTGCTCTTCAGGTAGCGAATCTGCACCGGTGAGGTGTGGGTGCGCAGCAGCCGACCGTCTTGCAGATAGAAGGTGTCGTGCATTGATCGGGCCGGATGATCCTCCGGATGGTTGAGCGCCTCGAAATTGTGGAAATCATCCTCTATTTCGGGGCCGTCGGCGACGGCAAACCCCATTGAAGCAAATATCTGCGCAACCCTTTCGGTGACCTGCGAGATCGGATGCAGCGCCCCGGCCCGAGGGCCGCGGCCGGCCAGGGTCACATCAACTGCCTCATGTTCCTGACTGGCAAAGCGTTGCCGCTTGAGTTCTTCCCGGCGCGCCGACAGCATCTGCTCGAACTTGCTGCGCACGGCGTTGGTTTTAATTCCGGCCTCCTTGCGCTGCTCGGGAGGCAACTGGCCGATCTGTTGAAGCATCCTGCCGATGTGGCCGCGCTTGCCGAGAAATTCCGACTTGATCTTGTCAAGATCGGCTATTTCGGCGGCTGCCAACTGTTGGGCAGCCTGATTCAGAATCTCCTGTTCCTGCGCGGCAACCACGGGAAAGTGCCCCCTAGGAGGCGGCGAGGGCGTTCTTGGCGTGTTCTGCTAGTTTGGCGAAAGCCTTCGGATTGTGCAGGGCCAGCTCGGCGAGCATCTTGCGGTCGATCGGCAGGCCGGCCTGTCCCAGTCCGTGCATGAATGTGCGGTAGGTCAGCCCCGCCTGCCGGGCAGCGGCATTGACGCGCACTATCCACACGGAGCGCATCTGCCGCTTGCGGTCGCGCCGGTCGCGGTAAGCGTACTGGTCGGCTTTCATCAGCGCCTGCCGGGCGACTCTGAAGACATTCTTGCGCCGGCCGCGAAAGCCGCGCGTCCGGGCGGTTATCTTGCGGTGGCGCCGGAACGCGGTCGGGCCGCGGGTGGTGCGAGGCATCTTTCCCGGCCTCTCAGCAGTAGGGAAGCAGGCGGGCGATCCGGTGCCGGTCGCCGGTCTGGATCGTCGATTTGCTGCGCTGCTGGCGTTTCTTGGTGGCGCTCTTGTGGGTCAGCATGTGCCGGTGATAAGCACGCGCGTGCCTGATCTTGCCGCTGCCGCTGCGCGTGAAGCGCTTGGCGGCACCACGATTGGTTCTCATTTTGGGCATGGTCTTGTAATCTGGCGCAAAAGGCGTAAATTATATCCTATCGGCTCCTCCCAGCCGCAAAAAAAGGGGGGCAGGCTTTCCGGGTTTCAGTCTGCTGGGTCGGTGAAATCGTCGGTTTTCTCGTCAATCAGATAAAGCGGCTCGTTTCGCACTTGTTCGAGAATGCGCCACAGATATTCTCCGATAATCCCGAGCATGACCATTATCGTTCCGGACAAGAAACTGGTCAGCACCACTATTGTCGCCCAGCCCGGTGGCTGGTTGACCGGATACCATCCAGTCAGTTTGCCAAGCAGGACATAGGCGGTAAAGGTCATGCTTGCCAATGCGATCAGTATTCCGAGCACGCTCATGCAGCGGATCGGCAGGAAAGAAAAGAAGATGAAATTGTCTATGACAAGGGTGATGTTTTTTCTGAAAGTCCAGTTACTCTTTGACTGCGGCTTTCCTCTTTTGTAGGGATGGAGGATGGGCGAGTAGCCCATCTGCAACAGCTTTGTCGTTGGATCCATTCGCATATTCGGGTGGCGCAACAGTTCATCAATGATCTGCCGGTCGATAATAAATCCGCACATGCCGCTCTTGGGATAGCCGGGCATTACTAGTTTTGCGAAAATGTGATGATATGTCGCGGCAAGCACTTTTTTCAGCCACGACTCGTCTCGGGAAGTGCGTACCCCGATGTTGATTTTCACTCCTTCCTGCCAAGCCTTGAACATTCTGGCAAAAAGTTCGGTGGGTTCCTGCATATCCTGAGAAATATTGGCCATGCAATTTCCGCGGCAGTGAGCCATGCCGGCTTGAAGAGCGTGAAAGGCTCCAAAATTTCTCGACAGCCGTATTCCCCGGATCGCGTTTTTGTGTTTTTGGGCGTTTTCCCGGATGCAGGCAAAGGATGCATCGCTGGATCCGTCATCAACGGCAATGATTTCAAATCGGCCCGGCCCGACGAGTTCTTCACCCAAGGCCACCAGTTTGGCCAGCGTGTCATCAAGCATCTTCTCGCCATGGTAGACAGAAACTAC
>JAPORI010000099.1 GCA_026710225.1 Betaproteobacteria bacterium | reverse complement strand
GAAAGTCATTATGTAGCACTCAGCCGGGATCATTCTGCGAATGAGCGGATGGCTGGAAACTGAAAAGGATGATCTGCTGCCCATTGCCGGGCAGCACCAGCGAGAGAACACGAATGCATAGACAAGCAAGGGAATCGTGTTTTCCAGATAAATGAAGGCAGCGCCCCCGGAAAACGCAGACAGCATCAAGTGTGTCACGTGCATGTTGTTGTTACCTTGGGTTAGGAAATCTTTTGCCAATACCATAAAATTCTCCAAGGGCAGGTATCGCAGAATCTCCTGTCTGTGCATATCGATAAAGGCATAAGCGGTCTCTGCGGAATGCAGCAGAGCCAGCATTGTGCAGACACTAATCGGAAACAGCATCGCCGCCAGCCAGACTTTCCAGCGAACCGCATAGACCGGATCCCTGATGACAGCATGAAAAATCAACATTGAGATTAGCAGAATGTACAGAATCGCCTGAGGATGAAACAGGAACGCCGGAATGACAAGGAGAGCATAGGCCAGTGGTCTCCTGAGCAGGAAGCAGGCAAAGGCCGGCAGCACGAACAGCAGCACCCATTCGTCAGTAAATCCGGCTAATTCGCTAAATTGCTTCCATCCGGGCATAAACAAAAAGACCGACATGCAGGCGACCAGCATCCATTTTGTCGAATTCGGCCAGCAGCCCCGAAATATTGCCACCAGCGGCAGGATCCAGAATAAAAAAACTATTGCAGCAATTATCCATGTCTCCCAGATAGGCAAATATGCAATGATTTTTTCCGCAGTGGCCGGCCCGTGAACAAACTGAAAAACAGTTCCTGTCAGGCCGCGGTGAACAAAGCCGTGTTCGTAGGTGAAGAACCATTCGAATAGACGGCCATATTCCGTTCTCCGATAGGGAATCCTGAAAGTCGCAAAATATGCCCAAGCCAGAATCAGGCAGCTTACTACAGGCAGGAAGGATGGCTGCCGCCTGAAAACATGATAATCTGATACTGGCTTGTTAATTGGGTTATTCCGATGTTCGAAAGCTTTCACTACTTATCCCCAACACCAGTTCTATCTAGCCACAGGGCACGCTAATTAACCAAACAAATCGGATGCGTCCTAACTGCTGCCAGCAGCAGGCAAGGTTGTCTCAATCCACTTGCAGGACGCGGCAATACCATCGCTAATCCTCCCCGGCTCGGCACCAGCCCCCTGTGCCATCTTAGCCGAGCCACCGCCGGAAGTTTTGGCCGCATCCTTGGTTGCAGCCAGCCAGTCGGCTGCACGTACTTCCAATCGATCGATCACCGCCAACTGATACAATTTTCCTTCGGATACCGAGAAAAGCATCGCCGCATAGGGTTGCCGGGGATCGCCGCCTTTCTTGTTGCCAATCGCCTTGCCTATCTCGCCGGCAACCGCCCGCAGCCCGGACGGAGAAATCCGACCCAAATCAGCAACCATCACCAAGCCACCAGCCTTTTGCTCGGCCCTGGCAACTAACGTTGCTGCGGCGGCCGATGCCTGGGCCTGCTCTAGTTCGGTCAGCTGCTTTTTGAGCCGGCGGCTGTCGACGAGCAGTTGATCGATCTTCTTTTCGACCGCGGCAGCCGGCGCCTTGAGCAGCGCTGCACACTGATCGATCCGGCTGTCGCTGGCGCGGGCGGCAACCACTGCCGCTTTGGCAACCACCGCCTCCAGGCGCCGCACTCCGGCGGCAACCGCCTCTTCGCCGGCCAGGCGCACGAAGCCGATGCTGCCGGTTCGGGCAACGTGAGTACCGCCGCACAACTCGATCGAATAATCCTCATCCATCACCACCACCCGCACCCGGTTGCCATACTTCTCGCCAAACAAAGCCATGGCGCCGCGCCGGATCGCATCGTCGTATGCCATCTCCTCGCAAATCACCTCGCAGTTGGCAACCACCCGTTCGTTAATCATCGCCTCGATTGCGGCAAACTGATCGGCAACAAGAGGACTATCACAGGCGAAGTCAAAGCGCAGCCGATCGGCAGCGACCAGTGAGCCGCGCTGGGTTGCATGGGGTCCGATTACCCGGTGCAGGGCCGCATGCAACAAGTGGGTAGCCGAATGGGCGCGGCAAATCGCGGCGCGCCGCTCGGAATCGATAGTCGCGACCACCTTCTCACCGGCAGCCAGTTCACCGTCGGTGACCAGCACCCGGTGGGCGTGCACGTCGGAACGCAACCGGAAGGTATCTTTCACCTGTGCCCGGCCTCCGGGGCCGGCGATCACCCCGCTATCGCCGATCTGGCCGCCGGTCTCGGCGTAAAAGGGGCTGCAATCGAGGATCACCAGCGCCTCGCCGCCCTCCCCGATGCTTGCGCACTCATTACCATCAGCGTAAAGGGAGACGATCGATGACTGGGTCTCGGCGACATCGCGCCGAAACTCGGTTGCCGCACCGGTAAAGGATACGGCTTGCTGACTGGCCTTGAAGGAACTTGCCGAGCGCGATCGCTGGCGCTGGGCGCTCATGTTGTCGGCAAAGCCCTCTGCATCGACTTGCAGGCTACGCTCACGGGCATAGTCCTGGGTCAGATCAAGCGGGAAGCCGTAGGTGTCGTAGAGTTCGAAGGCGGTGGCGCCGGAGATCGTCTTGGTGCCGGCGGCAACGCTCTTTTCAAGAATCGCCATGCCGGCGTGCAGGGTACGGGCAAAGGCGGCTTCTTCCCGGTCCAGCACCGTGCGCACCCGCGCCAGCTGCTCGCCGAGCACCGGATGGGCATCGTGCATCAATTCTGCCAGCGGTTCGGCCAGAGATGCGAAAAACTTGCCACTTGCTCCCAGTTTGTGGCCGTGGCGCAACGCCCGGCGGATGATCCGGCGCAGCACATAGCCGCGCCCCTCGTTGGACGGATAGACGCCGTCGGCAACCAGAAACGCCGCCGCCCGGATGTGATCGGCAATAACCCGCAGTGAGGAACGCTGATTGCTGTCTTGCGCAACGCCGGTGGCAGTGGCAGCCGCATCGACCAGAGCGGCCAGAGCGTCGGTGTCGTAGTTGCCGGCAACTCCCTGCAAGATCGCCGCCAGCCGCTCCAGGCCCATGCCGGTGTCCACGCACGGCGCCGGCAGATCGTGGAGAGTGCCCTTGTCATCGCGGTTGAACTGCATGAAGACCAGATTCCATACCTCGACGCATTGGTCGGCGCAGGCCGGATCGTCGCCTTCAAAGCGCTTGGCCTGCGGATTGCGGTTGTAGAAGATTTCGCTGCACGGCCCGCAGGGACCGGTGTCGCCCATCATCCAGAAGTTGTCGGTGCTGGCAACCCGCTCAATGCGCTCAGCCGCCTGCTTGCTGCTGAAACCGGCCGCTTCCAGAGTCTGCCGCCAGATGCGTTCGGCCTCCTCATCAGCCGGCACCTCCGGGCTGTCAGGCCCAAACAGGCGGCCGCCGCCAAAGACGGTTATCCACAGGTGGGCGGGGTCGATGCCGTAGCCCTCATTGGCGTCGGTCAGCAGCTGCCAGGCGTAGGGTATCGCCTCTGCCTTAAAATAGTCTCCAAATGAGAAATTGCCCAGCATCTCGAAGAAAGTGTGGTGGCGATCGCAGGCAGCGCTGGGAAGTGACCGCCCGCCGGTAGTCGCGCTTTTCGAATCCGAGAAAGACATCCTTGAACTGAGCCATGCCGGAATTGATGAACAGCAGGGTCGGATCGGCGGCCGGAATCAGCGATGAAGATGCGATGTGCCGGTGGCCGCGGGCCTCGAAAAAGCCGATGAAGCGATCCCTGATCTGGTTGCTGCGCATGAACGGAAAAAGATTCTATTCGCCGCTGCTAAAGCGGCAGTTACAGCCGTGAAGACGATCCTGCTGCTGCGCCACGCCAAGGCCGAGAGCCGGCACAGTGCCAAGCCGGACTTCGAACGCAAGCTCAACCAGCGCGGCCGCGCCGATGCGGTCGCCCTGGGCGAGATGCTCGCCAACCGCAACCAGCACGCCGACTTGCTGATCTCATCCTCGGCAGCGCGCTGCCGGCAGACCGCCAAGATAGTTGCCCGGGCGCTGGGCATCAAGGCTGCCAACCAGAAGTTCTCCAAGCAGCTCTACGATGTTTCGCCGGACAAGTGGCTGGCGCGGCTGCACAAGCTTCCCGAATCGGTAAAGACGGTGCTGCTCGTCGGCCACAACCCGGACTGTGAGGAACTGGTCAAGTTGCTCACCGGTGCCAGCGCGGGAATGCGCACCTGCGCGCTGGCGACAATCACCCACACCGGCAGCTGGAAGAACATCGCCGCCGGCGACTTCACCCTGGCCAACACTCTGCTGCCCAACAAGCCGGCGGCCGCGGCAGCCGCGGTGGCGCCGCAGAACCGGGAGCTATCCTGGATGGCGTTCAACGAACGGGTGCTGCAAGAGGCCGAGAACGATGCGGTGCTGCCGCTGGACCGGCTGATGTTCCTGTCGATCGTCTCCTCGAACCTCGATGAGTTCTACCGGGTGCGGGTCGGCGCCCTCGATCACGCAATCGCCCAGCACGCCGGCGAACCGGACCGACAAAAATCGCTGACCATGCTTTCGGAAGCGGTCCACCACCGGGCGGTTGCCCTGCAATCGAAAATCGAGCAGACCTTCAAGATAATCCTGCGCCTGCTCGCCCGCCGCCACCGGCTCGCCCTGATCGTCGAAGCGGACATGACCAAACAGGAGCGGGAATTCTGCCGCGCCTACTGTGCCGATCGGGTGCGTCCGAACATGACCATCCTGACCAATCTGGACAGCAAGACAACTGCGGGAGCGATCGCAACCGACGCCATCTATCTGGCGGTATCGATGCGCTCGCCGGGCAAGAAGCTCGCCCGGGCACTGATCAAGATCCCGCGCAGCGTACCGCGCTTCATCGAGTTGCCGCGCCCGAACAAGCGCGCCGGGGTACGGGTCGCCTGGCTGGACGACGTCATCAGGGTGTCGCTGCCGGACATCTTCAGCGAATTCGGTTACGAACGCTTCGAGGCGCACACCATCAAGGTGACCCGCAGCGCCACCATCGACACTGATCAGGAGATTCTCTCCAACTATGTCGACTCCTTTTCCGATCAGCTCAAGAAACGCGACCACGGCAAGTTCGTGCGGGTGATTCACGACGACAACATGCCCCGCTCGACCCTGCAGACGCTGCTCAAAAACCTGCCGCTGGCCAAGCACTGCAACGTAATCGCCGCCGGCCGCTACCACAACCTCAAGCACCTGAGCAAGTTCCCGCATCCGCCCGGCAACAAGCGGCTGGCCGGCAGCCGGCATGCGCCGGTGCCCCACTACAACCTGAGCCGGGCTGACTCCCTGCTCAAGACGGTGGAGAGTTCCGATCAGCTGCTGCACTTCCCCTACCACTCGTTCACCTGGCTGCTCAAGATTCTGAGGGCCGCATCGATCGATCCGAAAGTAGAAGGCATCAGCATGAGCATCTACCGGCTGGCGCCCAACTCGCAGATCGCCAGCGCCCTGCTCAACGCCAAGCACAACGGCAAGAAGGTGGTGGTGGTGATGGAACTCAAGGCGCGCTTTGACGAGGAACACAACATCCGCTGGGCGCGCCTGTTCGAGGAGGCCGGCATCCAGGTCAATTACGGCCTGACCGGCTACAAGACCCACGCCAAGCTGATTCTGATTAGGCGCAGCGGCACCAGCCCCGATCTGGCGATGATCGGCACCGGCAACTTCAACGAGCGCACCGCCGGCGTCTACGGCGACATGTGCCTGATCACCGCCAATCCCAAGATAACCTCCGAAGTGCGCAAGGCATTCGGGCTACTGCTCGATCCGGCCCGAATCCCCAACTTCCACCAGTTGCTGGTCGCGCCCCGCGACATGCGTGACCAGATCATCGCTTTAATCAACGCCGAGGCCAAGCACGCCGAGGCCGGCAAGCCGGCCCGGATTCGCCTCAAGCTCAACAATCTGGTCGATCCGATCCTGGTGCATCATCTCGAGCACGCCGCCCGCGCTGGGGTGCAAATCGATCTGGTGATTCGCGGCATCTGCGCGATCAATCCGGACCTGCCCGACTTCGCCGGCCGGATTCGGGCGATCAGCATCATCGACGGCCTGCTCGAACACGCCCGCATCCTGATTTTTGAAAACGACGGCGACCCAAAGGCCTACATCGGCTCGGCCGACTTCATGCAACGCAACTTCAACCGGCGGGTGGAGGTCTACACCCCGATCGTCGATGCGAAACTGCGCAGCGAACTAATCGACATATTCGATCTGCAAATGGCCGACAATGTCAAGGCGCGCATCCTCAACGCCGCCCAGGACAATCGGCGGGTCGAGCACAAGGGCAAGCCGGCGGTGCGATCGCAGGCGGCAATCATGGCCTACTACCAAAAGTTAAGCAAGAAACATTAGCCGGCTACCCACCGCATCATGCCGAAAGAAAAAACACGCCGCTGCGGCGGCATCGACATCGGTTCCAATGCAATCCGCCTGCTCATCGCCGACGGAGTGCCGGGAGACTCTCCCGACCTGACCGAACGACTGGCGGTGCGCATGCCGCTGCGACTGGGTGCGGCGGTCTTTGCCAACGGCGAGATCGGGGAGAAAATCGGACTGCGCCTCGAACACGTGATGGCCGGCTTTGCCAGTCTGGCACGCGCCTTGGACACGGTGCAGTTGCGCGCCTGCGCAACCTCGGCGTTCAGGGAAGCCGGCGATGGAACTGCACGAGCGGCGGCGGCGACGGCAGCCCTGGGTGCTCCGGTGGAAGTGCTCAACGGCATCGAAGAGGCCAAGATGATGGCGCGTTCAGCCCGGCTGGCCGGGCTGGAAGGAAAAGTCGCCCTGATCGATGTCGGCGGCGGAAGCACCGAGATCAGCATCGTCGAGCACGAACGCACCCTGGCCGTAGAGACTTTCCGGGTCGGAACTGTGCGGCTGCTCGGCGGCGACCGGCTCGATGACGAATTCGCCCGGATGCATGCCTGGATTGGTGAAACCAGTCAGCAACACCAGCCCGACTGCCTGCTGGGCAGCGGCGGCAACATCCGCTTCATCAACCGGATGTTTGGCGGCAACCAGACGCTGGCCGCTGGCCGGCTCAGGCAGTTGCGCGCCGATCTTGAGCCGATGAGCATCGAGCAGCGCATCGGCAAATACGCAATGCGCGCCGATCGGGCCGATACGATCACCGGTGCTCTTCGCATCTTCCTGAGCGCGCTGGAAGCCTTTGAACTCGACTCAATTGCGGTACGCCCGAAAGTGGGGCTGGCTGAAGGAATCGTGATTTCGATGCTAACCGGGGAAAACGATGCTGGCAAAAGCCTCTAACATTCCGAATGCAGGCAAGATGATTACAAGAGGCAAGCGTCTTTTCCTAAACAATCTCAGTCAGGCATTATCTCCGGCCAATCAGGAATCAATGGTTCGCTAATCGGCAATCACAACATCGCTGTTCGGGAATCATGCTCAGGAACAACTCATCATCGTCAACCACCGACTGGATGCAATGGCTTCCCGAGCGCGTTTGTATTTCACAAGGCAATCTTATAATTGTCTCCTGCCTGCAAAGACCATATGACCACCCCTGTTCATTATCAGCTTGATGCCTTTCCACCCGAAGTGGACTGGGCACGACTGGCGCCGATCATCGGGCAGGCCAGCAGGGCAGTTGCAACCTATGCCGGCTTGCTGCAAGGCATTCCCGACACTGAAATCCTGCTTTCCTCGCTGAGCATCAGCGAGGCGGTTTCGTCTTCAAGAATCGAGGGCACCCGCATCACCATGCCGGAAGCCTTGCAAATGAAAGCCGAAGCGGTCAACGGCAATGGCTCCCGGGAAAAGATGGCTGATTTCGAAGAGGTTATTAATTGCCGCCAGGCACTTCTGGAAAGCGCGGCAGCACTTGAGCACCGGCCGCTTTCAATCGGCTTGCTGCGTCAGGCACACGAACTGCTGATGCAGGGCGTGCGCGGCAAGGACAAGAATCCCGGCAAATTGCGCACCCGGCAAAACTGGATTGGCCGGCCGGGAGCTACCGTTGATCAGGCCAGTTACGTGCCTATTGCCCAAGAGCATCTGCAGGTCGGAATCGAAAAATGGGAGACTTATCTGAACCGGCAGGATCAAAGACTTGACCCTCTGGTTCAACTGGCGATAATCCATGCCGAATTCGAAGCCCTGCATCCTTTTGAGGACGGCAACGGCAGACTCGGGCGCATGATCATTCCGCTGTTTTTGCATCAGCGCGGCATCCTGCCCAAGCCCCACTTCTACATGAGCCAGTATCTGGAAAGAAACCGGTCTGATTATCTGGACTCGTTGCTGCTAATATCCAAGAAAGGAGCCTGGACCGACTGGTGCGCTTTCTTTCTTGAAGGCATGACAATTCAGGCCAAGGAAAATCAGCAGGTTGCGCAAAGAATCCACGCATTGTTCAAAAAGATGCTTGAACAAGTGTCTGGAATAACCCGATCCCATTACGCTCCTGCGATCATCAACTTTCTGTTTGAATGGCCTGTCTTCTCAACTGCACTGATATCTCGATTTACGACTATTCCCAAGCCGACAGCCGAAAGGCTGGCCAGAAAACTATGCGATGCTGGCATCCTGAAAGAAGTAAGAAAACAACAGGGACGAAAAGCAGCTCTGCTGCTATGGCCGGAACTGTTCAATATCGCATTAGAAAAAGAGATTTAATTGAACTTATAAGCGATATTGATAAGGGGAATTATATACTCATTGCCCCCAATCACCATATGCTACAATAATGCCATGCACCAGTCGCCTCCATCTGACCAGCTCTGCCCATCATAAATAGCCGAAAGCGAGGCGCAAAGACGGTTTGTGCCTCACGCGTGAGGCACAAACTAGCCTTGTCCATCATAAATAGCCGAAAGTGAGGCGCAAAATACGAACAAACAGACTGTTTCGCTTACGCAGCCTGGATGCCAGCGCGACTGCTATTACCTTCTAGAAATCGTAACTACCCGCCATTCTGACCCCCCATTGCAAGTCGCTGGAACCTATTGCAAACCGGCTACCGGCCAGGACAACCTCACCGCCGGCAAATCGGGATGTCCAGGCCGTTGCCGACACGCTGATGCCGTCGTCGCGCTGCCAGTCATAGCGGAAGCTTGCTCCGTATTCACGACCACTCAATTCGTCCAGCAGTGCTCCCTGGCCGCCGGTCACCTTTGAATGCCTGGTCCAGCCGGAAAACAGCAGGCCGTGCTTACTCTCCGCCGGCAGCAACTGCCGCTGAAGCATCAGCCGAACATTGCCAACCTGATCGAATGTAAACTGGCCACTACCGCTGCCGCCAAAGAAATCCTCGCTGCGCTGGTAGGAAAACGAAACATCCACTCCCTCAACCCGAGCAAATATCCCCAACTCACCCTCGCCGATGCCCATCACCCCGAACTTGCCACCGACCGGGGCATAACCAGGTTCGGGCAGGGAGGCATGATAATAAGGTTGCACATCCTTGGCCGGGCGGTAGCGACCTTGGAAACTGTCGCCGGGAAAGCCCATCAGCAGCCCGGCATCGGTCGCACCCGGCAGGCGCAGGCTGCCCAGATCGGAAAACAACTCCTGAGCGAAGTCATCGAAAAATTGCTGGCGACCCGGATTATCTGCCTGACTGGCAACAACCGCTGAAGCACTCTGCGCCTGCAATGATCCGCCACCATCATTTGACTTGGCCGGCACGAATGCAACCGACAAGATGGCGGCAGCCAAATCCAGATTGGCCTGATAAACCTCCCTGGCCATGCAGCCCACATCCAGATAGCCCAAGCCG
>JAPORI010000148.1 GCA_026710225.1 Betaproteobacteria bacterium | reverse complement strand
CTGCTGGCCAGACATGCGGCCGAAGAAATCAGGCAACTGTTGACTTTCGCCAAGGTTGTCCATCTGGTAGGGCCCAGGCAGGTCGGCAAAACCACCCTGCTGCGCAGTCTTTTTGAGCCAGAGCGCTACCTGACTCTGGACAACGAAGAGGTGCGGCTGGCCCTGCAACAGGACCCATACGGACATCTGCAAGGCATCTTGCGCAACGCTGCCGGGCCGCTGATCATCGACGAGGCGCAACGATGCAAGAACATGGTGCTTGCCATCAAGCGCATCGTTGATGAGCAGGATGTTGCCGGCCAGTTCATTCTTGCCGGTTCCGCCAACCTGCTGGCGATGCTGGATGTGGCTGACTCGCTGGCCGGCCGGGCGATGAGTGTCAATCTGCTGCCCTTGAGCGTTGCCGAGATCACAAGCCGGGAGGTTGGCCGTTTCCTTGCCTGGGCTGAGGCCGGCCAGACTGATCCGAATCAGCTACCCAAAGCCGAGGAGTTGAGCCGCGCCCAGTATGTGCAACTGGTGCTGCGCGGCGGTTTCCCGCCAGCAGTCACTCTGCCGCTTGCTCAGGCACGCAAATGGCATGTCAACTACATGAACCGGATCGCCGATCGGGATGTAGCGGATGTGCTCAGGATTCGCAAGGCAGCTTCCTTCAAGCAGTTGATCAAAGTCCTTGCTGAAAGCACCGGCCGGGAACTAAACAAGACGGCGGTGGGTTCCGATCTTGGCCTGGGTCAGGAAACGGTCACCGACTATCTGGAGGCGCTGGCAAGAATGTCAATCGTCTGGCGTCTGGATGCCTGGATGCATCAGGATTCCCGGCGCACGATCAAAAACGCCAAATACCACTTTGCCGACACCGGCATGGCCGCAGCAATCAGGCGGCTGGGTCCGAACAGTTTCGATCCGGATGCAAATGCGCAGGCTCTGGGCGGACTTTTCGAAAGCTTCGTGGTCGGTGAGTTGCGCAAGTCAGCGCTGAATCAGGGTGCCGACTACGGCTTTTATCACTGGCGCGATCAGCGCGGCAGGGAAATTGATCTGATAATCGAAGCCGGCGACCGGCTGGTGCTTGTTGAGATCAAGGCATCGACCAGAGTTGACGACAATGATCTGCGCCACCTGCGCTGGTTTGCCCGGCAGAAGTTCGCCCGCGGCAAGATAGCGGCAAGCGTGGTGTTCTACATGGGCGGCGTCAAGATTAACTTTGCAGACGGAATATGCGCTCTGCCAGCGAGCATTCTGTGGAGTTAGTTGAACCTTCTTGCGCAAATGGACGCACAAAATTGCCGCACTTGGTGCCCAGCTCGATTAAACTGAGGACAACAAACTGCGTCCATCCTCAATCGCCTTGAGCCGAGCCTCACGCACCGCAGCGGCCGGATTATCCGCCGATTCGGCAACCGCCTTGCCGTCAATCGAGCCGGCGGCAGCAAGCAGCCGGTAGAAATCGTGCCAGGACGGATGCAGTTGCCAGCTGCTGCGCTGCGGATGGCTAGCGTGATCGCAACTGGCCAGAGCAAGCAGGCACTCGGCGCTGTCTTGCTCGCGCAACGCGCCGATGCGCACGAACAGTGCCAGGATCTGCTCGGCATTCAAATCGGCAAAGCCGTGGATCAATCCGTGCTCGGCGGTTGCCGCCAGCAGCGACTGGCGAATCTTTCTCGGCACCTTCAAGCGCCGGCATATCTGGGCAACCAGTCTGGCACCGCTTTCCTCGTGGCCCGGGTGCGAAGGCAGATGCTGTGCGGCGGTAAGCGCCTTGCCGACATCGTGCAACAGCGCCGCCAGCCGCACCGGCAAGCCCCAGAAATTGTCGGCGGCAGCGCCAAGCACCAGCAAGGTGTGCACTCCGGCACAGCCTTCCGGATGTGATTTCGGTGACTGGCTAACCCCGAACAGGGCATCGACTTCCGGCAACACTTCCCGCAGCGCCCCCCAGCGGCGCAGCAAGGATATGTAAAACTGCGGCCGGGCGCCCATCAGGCCGCGGCAAAGTTCGCGATAGATTCGCTCGCCGCCAAGATCAGCCAGTTCACCTGCTGCCACCGTTGCCCGGATCATCTCCTCGGTTGCCGGTGCAACGTTAAGATACAAATCGGAGGCAAAGCGCGCCCCCCTGAGCACCCGCAGCGGGTCCTCGCTGAATGCATCCGATACGTGGCGCAGCACATGCGCAGCGCAGTCGCGGCGACCGCCGTGATAATCGTGCAGACGACCGGTTTCCAGGTCCTGGGCGATCGCGTTGATGGTGAAGTCGCGCCGCAGCAGGTCCTGCTCGAGGGTGACGTCGGCGGCGGCGTGAAATACGAAACCCTTGTAGCCGGTGCCGCTCTTTCTTTCGGTGCGGGCCAGCGCGTACTC
The DNA here is from genome assembly GCA_026710225.1 of Betaproteobacteria bacterium. Classification (GTDB taxonomy): domain Bacteria; phylum Pseudomonadota; class Gammaproteobacteria; order Tethybacterales; family Tethybacteraceae; genus JAPORI01. The sequence continues at coordinate 7,499 of JAPORI010000148.1, read as the reverse complement.
CTCGCGGGTTTCCGGGTGCAAAAAGACCGGGAAGTCGCTGCCGACCGGCTTGAAGCCGAGTTCGGCCATCTGTTCGGCATTAGAACCGACCACCACATAGTCTTTCTCCCGCACCGGCCGCCCTAGCAGTGCGTTGCGCACCGCACCACCAACCAGATATGTCTTCACGGGCGGCCCGGGGGCTTTTGCTCAGCCGCGCCTGGCGCCGTGTCTGAACCGCCGGTATTCAAGAGCTCGGGCACTATCCTGCCGCAGGCGGGTCGCGGCGAGGAAATCGGCCAGCGATATCAGTTGGCCGTCGATGCGCTCGGCGCCGTTGCCGGCCTCGCACACCTTCGGCAGCGACATCGAAGCGACATTGTCGCGGGTGAGCAACGGCGGCAGGAACGGCACCAGTTCCATGCATCCAGCCATCAATCCGGACAGCGACGGCGGCAGCGGAACAATCACTCGCTTGCGGCCGGCGACGGCCTGGAAAGCATCGTAAATCTCGCGCAAACTGAGCTTGTCGGGACCGCCGGCGAGCAGCGCCTTGCCGTAGACCTGCGGATCGAATATGCACCCGGCAATCATCCGGGCCAGATCGTCAACATGCAGCGGCTGAAACCGGGCCGCGGCGCACGGCAGCGCCAGCACCGGCAGCCGATCGATCTGCCAGCGCACCAGCGCACAGAAATCGCTGCCCTCCCCGAACAGCAGCGACGGCCTGATAATCGTCCAGTTCGGCCGGCGCAACTTGCTAATCAGCGCCTCGCCCTTGCCCTTGCTGCGTAGATACTTGCTCGGGGCGCCGGGGGTGGCGTTGATGGCGCTGACATGCAGCAGGTGCCGGACCCGGCCGCTGCGCGAGGCGGCGTCGCTAATGAGCCGCACGCAATCGACATGAATCTTCTCGAAGGATGCATTGGAAGTCTCGTGCAGCACCCCGAGCAGATTGATCACCACATCAGCGTTGTTGCACAGAGTCTCAACCGAGCGGGCATTGGTCGGATCGCAGCCAACCAGATCGGTGTTGGGCAAGACGATCAGGTTGCGCTTGGCCCGCTCCCGATCCCGGGTTGGGATGGTTACATGGCCGCCGGCTTCAACCAGCAGCCGAGCAAGACGGCTGCCGACGAATCCGCTGCCTCCGAAAATGACCGTATTCACGAACCGAAATATATTATACGACTGGCTAGGTTCAGCTGATTTTGGCACCCGGCTTGGTGCTGCCGGCCGGCTGCAAAAGAACCAGCCCGCCTTCACTGCCAGGCGCGGCCAGCAGCATCCCTTCGGAAGTTCCGAAGCGCATCTTGCGCGGCTTGAGATTGGCGCATACCACCGCGCTTTGTCCGGCCAGGGTAGCGACATCAACCTTGCCGCGCAAGCCGGCGAAAATGGTGCGCTGCCCCAACTCGCCAAGATCGACGGTCACCTTGATCAACTTGTCGGATGCAGTTACCTCCTCGGCGCTGATGATTTTCGCAACCCGCAGATCGACAGCGGCGAACTGATCGATGCCAATCGTAGCGGTATCCCCATCCTCCGGCTGCTGCTGTTCCCGATTGGCGGCGATCAGCGCATCGATCTGACGAGGTTCGATGCGGCGCATCAAATGGGCGAACTTGCCGATCTGGTGACCGGCGGCCAGCGGCCGGGCAAGATCATCCCAGTTCAGCGGATCGATGTTCAGGAAGCGCTCGGCATCGGCGGCCAGCCGCGGCAGCACCGGCTTGAGCAGTCCGGCCAGAATCCGAAACGACTGGATCGCCGCCGAACACAGATCGTGCAACTGCCCGGCGCTTTCCCCGTTCTTGGCCAGGTCCCAGGGCCGGCCGACCTCGAACGCCCGGTTGACCTCCTCGGCGTGCACCATGATCTCGCGCACCGCATCGGCGTAGCGGCGCCGTTCGTAAAGCATTCCGATCCGATCGGCATCGACCTTGATTAGCGCCGCGGCCGCCGACAGCTTGCCGGCAAAGCGCTTGTGCAGGAAATTGGCCATCCGGCTGGGAATGTTGGCCAGCTTGCCGACCAGATCGGCATTGACCCGGTTGACGAAATCCTCCATGTTCAGATCGATGTCCTCGATCCGATCGGAGAGCTTGCTGGCGAAATAATAGCGCAGCCACTCGGGGTCCAGCCCCAGTTTCAGGTAGCTGGATGCAGTGATGAAGGTGCCCTTGGACTTGGACATCTTGGCGCCGTTGACCGACAGGAAGCCGTGCGCGAACAGCCGGGTCGGGGTGCGCATTCCGGCACCTTCGAGCATCGCCGGCCAGAACAATCCGTGAAAGTAGAGAATGTCCTTGCCGATGAAGTGATACATCTCGGTGCTGCTGTCCGGCGCAAGAAACTGGTCAAAGTCAACCTTGCGCTCGCTGCACATCTTGCGAAAACTGGCCAGATAGCCGATCGGTGCATCAAGCCAGACATAGAAATACTTGTCGGCAAAGCCCGGAATCTTGAAACCGAAATAGGGAGCGTCGCGCGATATGTCCCAGTCGCGCAACTCGCCGTCGAGCCATTCGGCCAGCTTGTTGACTGCCGCCGGCTGCAACCGGGGGCCTGGACCGGGGCCGGGTGATGCGTCCGCCACCCATTCGCGCAAAAAGTCGCGCCGAGCCGACAGAGTGAAGAACAGGTGCTCGGACTCGCGCAACTCGGGCTTTTCCCCGGAAAGCACCGAGACCGGATTGCCCAGCTCGGCCGGCGTGTAGGCGGCACCGCACTTTTCACACGAATCGCCATACTGATCGGGAGCCTGACAGCGCGGACAATCGCCCTTGACATAGCGATCCGGCAGGAACATGTTGCGCTTGGCGTCAAACATCTGCACCACCTTGCGCTTGACGATCAGGCCGGCGGCATCGAGCCGGGTGTAGATCAGTTCGGCCAGCTGCCGGTTCTCCTCGGAATGGGTGCTGTGATAGCAGTCGTAATCGACTCCGAAGCCGGCAAAGTCGGCCTGATGGGCGCGCTGCATCTTGCCGATCAGCTCTTCGGGGGTGGTGCGGTCGGCCTCGGCCTTGAGCATCACCGGCGTGCCGTGGGCGTCATCGGCGCAGACATGATAGGTCTCGTGGCCGGCCATGCGCAGGTAGCGCACCCAGATGCTCGCCTGGATGTGCTCGAGCATGTGGCCTATGTGAATCGCACCGTTTGCATAGGGCAAGGCGGTGGTCACCAGAATGCGGCGGGCAGCGCTGGTCAAGGCCGGGGTCGGGAGGGAATCAACGAGATGGTGCGCATGGCTGGGCAGGTTACCGATTCTAGGGCAATGGACCGCCGGGCCGCCTTATAATTGGCCTCTTTATGCCAATCAAGAACGACAACTGGATCGCCCGGATGGCGGCCGAACACAAGATGATCGAGCCGTTTTCCGAGGCCCAGGTGCGCAAGGCCGACAACGGAACCAGGCTGATCTCCTACGGCCTGTCCAGTTACGGATACGACATGCGCTGCGCCGACGAGTTCTTGATCTTCACCAATCTCAATTCAACCATCGTCGATCCGAAAAACTTTGACGAGAAGTCGTTCAGCCGCGTCAAGGGCGACCACTGCATAATCCCGCCCAACTCGTTCGCGCTGACCCGTTCGGTGGAGTACTTCCGGATTCCGCGCGACATAATGACGGTGTGTCTGGGCAAGTCAACCTACGCCCGCTGCGGCATAATCGTCAACGTCACCCCCTTCGAGCCGGAATGGGAGGGTTATGTAACCCTGGAGCTTTCCAACACCACGCCGCTGCCGGCCAAGATCTACGCCAACGAGGGCATCGCCCAGGTGCTGTTCTTCCAGTCGGACGAACCCTGTCGGGTCTCCTACAAGGATCGGGACGGCAAGTACCAGCGCCAGCTCGATTTGACCCTGCCCCGCACCTAAAGCCGCGCAATGACGCAGTCCGCCTGGGTCGCGGCACTGCTCGGGGTGATCGAGGGCATCACCGAGTACCTGCCGATCTCCTCGACCGGCCATTTGATCATCGCCCGGCAGGCCTTGGGTCTGCCCAGCGGCGATGCGATCGACACTTTCCTGATCTTCATCCAGGCCGGATCGATTCTCGGGGTGTGCTGGCATTACCGGCTGCGGCTGGTGCAGGCAGCCGCAGGCTGTGTGCGCGGCAAAGCCAGCGAGATGCGCTTTGCCGCTTTAATCGCGCTGGCGACCATCCCGGCTGTGATCCTCGGTGTTACCTTGCATAGCACCATCAAACTTTATCTTTTCTCACCCCTAACCGTGGCCGGGGCGCTGATCGTCGGCGGCATCGCGATCATCATCATCGAGCGGCTGCCGCTGACTGACCGCACCGAGAGCATCGAGCAAATGAGCTGGAAACTGGCGCTAACCGTAGGCCTGGCGCAGACCCTGGCGCTGTTTCCGGGGGTTTCCCGATCAGCCGCGACGATCATGGGCGGCAGGCTGGCCGGAATGTCGCGGCGCAGCGCAACCGAGTTCTCCTTCTTTCTCGCCATCCCGGTGGTATTCGGCGCCGCCGGCTACGATTTATACAAGAACATCGATGCGCTGGCGGTTACCGATGCGCCCTTCTTTGCCATCGGCTTTTGCACCGCGTTCGTCACCACCATCATAACTGTGCGGCTGTTGCTCGCCTACATCGCCCGCTACAGTTTCCAGGCGTTTGGCTGGTACCGGATAGTGGTTGGTACTGCCGTGCTCGGACTGTTCTGGAACTGAAAGAACTGCAACCGGCCGGGCAACCGGCTCAATCAGTCAATCCACAGCATCGCAACCGGCAGCGCGAAAATCCGCTCGGCGAGTCTGTCGATCCGATCGCCATCGTGCAGAACTATTCCGCAGGCAAAGCGATCAGCGGTGGCTGCGGCCAGGCCCTGCAGGCCGCGCAGATCGCGCGGCGATACTCCGGCAGCCGCCTTTACCTCGATGCCTACTGTCATCCCGGCAGGGTCTTCCAGGACGAAATCGACCTCGGCGCCACCCGCATCGCGGTAATGACTCAGATACAGCGGCTGATCGTGATGAACGAGCGCCTTGGAAATCTCGGCTAACACAAAGCATTCCAGCAGCAAGCCTATTTCGGCTCGATTGCGCTCGATGGTCTGATCAGTTACCGATCTTAGCGCCGCAGCCAGGCCGGAATCGAGAAAATGCAGTTTCGGCCTTTTGCTCAGCCGCTTGATCCGATTGCCGCTCCAGGGTGCAATCCGGCGCAGCAAAAACATCCTTTCCAAAAGAGTGAGCCAGCGATCAACACTCTTGTGATCAACGGCCAGGTGTCCGGCGAGCGAAGACAGATTGACGATCGAACCGGCGGCGGCGGCTGCGTGCCCAAGCAGCCTGGGCAGCAGGGCGCTGCCCTTGCCATTTGTAAATCCGGGCAGATCGTGTTCGGCCAGCGAATCGGCATAGTCGCGCAGCCAGACCTGACGAGAGCGCAGATTGTTCTTGCCCACCGCCAGCGGATAGCCGCCGGTGAGGATGCGATCGATTAGGTTTGCGGTTCTGCCGACTGGCAAAAAGGCCGGAAAATCGGCGGCAAAGGCCCGGCGCAGAAACGACGCAGGCGCGCAGCCGTCTATTTCCGCCTGGGAGAACGGCAACAGTTCAATGGTGCTGACCCGGCCGGCCAGGGAATCGGGCGCCACCGCCTTTTTGAAAAGATCTACCGAACCGGTGATCAGCCAGCGGCCAGGATCCGGGTTTTCATCGACATCCTTCTTGAGCGCGAAAAAAAGATCAGGGGCCAACTGAATTTCATCGATGACCGCAAACTGGTTTTCGCGCACAAATCCGTGCGGATCGGCCAAGGCAAACTTGCGGACATGAACATCATCGAGAGTGACAAATTTGCGGCCGTCGGAACTGGCAATCCGCCTGGCCAGAGTGGACTTGCCGGACTGGCGGGGGCCGACGATCGCAACGATGCGCGAGTCGGCCAGCGCCGTCTTGACGCTGGCTTCGACATGTCTGGAAACATAAGCGGATTTGCTTGCCACAACGGCAGGATCATACCATGCAGTTTGGGAATTTGCCTGTTGCAAACTGGGAATCTCAATCCTGTAAAACGGGAATTGCTATGCTGCAAATCAGGATTAGAATTTGCTCAAATTAATTTTAAATAACGATAATACAGCATTTTACAACAATAACCTGACAAATAAATCGAGGTTTATTTGCGGCCGCCAAGGGCAATCTTGTCGATTAGCAGCGAGCCGCAACTTATGCCGCCGCGCTCAAGGATATCATCGCCGCCGGCAACGATGCCAGCAAGCATCACCGGCAGCGAGCCGGCAACGGTTGCCTCCCGGATCGGATGGGAAATCTTGCCGCCTTCGACCCAGAAACCGGCCGCGCCGCAGGAATAGTCGCCGGTAACCAGATTGGCGCCGCGACCCATCAGTTCGGTGATCAGGAACCCTTCCCCCATCTCGGCGAGCAAATCGGCAAAGCCCATCGACCGACAGGAGATCGACAGGTTGTGGGCGCCGCCGGCGTTGCCGGTGGTCTTCATGCCCAGTTTGCGGGCCGAGTAACTGGAAAGCAGGTAGCCGGTCAGGACGCCAGCCTCGACTATGTTGCGCGCTTGCACCGCCACCCCTTCATCGTCGCAGACCCGGCTGCGCTTGCCAGCCGGAATGAACGGGTCTTCGCGGATGGTAAGATGCTCGGTGGCGACCTTGTCGCCCATCTTGCCGCGCAGGTAGGAAAGTTTGCGATACAGGTTGCCGCCGCTGGCCGCACCCAGCAGGCAGCCAATCAGCGAATGGGAGACACCGCTTTCGAATACTGCGGCAACCTCGGCGGTGCGGGCCATCTGCGCCCCGTCGCGCGCGGCAGCCCGTTGGCCGGCCTTGCGCCCTACTGCGGCGGCATCTTCCAGCTGCCGCCAGTTGCGCTGGGAACTGTGCCAGCCGCCGGTTTCCATTCCCTGCCCACCCTGAGCCAGAGCGCTGCAAGAAATCGCATGCGACGAGGCGGTGCTGGCCATGGCAAAGCCGTGCGAGTTGGCATAGGCGCCGCGCGCCTCGACGCTGGATATTTCGGCACCTTCGCTCTTTTCCCTGCTTACCCGGGGATCGGCGTCAAAGGACGCCTGTTCGCATTCAAGCGCGATGCGGGTAGCCTGGTCGACGCTGGGCCGCCACGGATGGTGCAAATCAAGATCGGCAAAGGGCGCCGCAGCCAGGTGCTCGGCATCGGCCGGTCCGGCGCACTCATCCTCCTGGGAACTTGCCGCGATCGCCAGCGCCTTGTCGATTGCCGCCTTCAGATCGCGCCCGGAAAGCGATTCACAACTGGCGCTGCCGGACTTGCGCTTGCGCACGACGCCAATCGATGCATTGCGATCCTGACCGAACTCACTGGTTTCCAGTTCGCCGCCGCGCACCCCGATAGTCAGCCCGAAACTTTCGCCCACCGAAACTTCCACAGCATCGGCGCCGGCGGCTTTAGCCTGAGCGACTATCTCCTGGGCCAGGGTGCGCAACTCATCCTCGCTGCGCGCAAAAGAATAAATCTCATTCAATACAGGGCTAATT
>JAPORI010000266.1 GCA_026710225.1 Betaproteobacteria bacterium | reverse complement strand
GCAATTGCTCGGGCGGCCGCCGGTGGCACCAGTTTCGGGCTGGCTTCGCCGCCGGAACTCGAATACGCCCGGCTGCTGGCGGAAATCTTCCAACTCGACAAGGTGCGAGCGGTCTGCTCGGGCACCGAAGCGACGATGAGTGCACTGCGATTGGCGCGCGGCTTTACCGGCAAGGATACGATAGTAAAGTTCGCCGGCTGCTATCACGGTCACTCCGACTGCCTGCTGGTTGCCGCCGGATCCGGCGCTGCGACCTTCGGCACTCCTTCCTCGGCCGGGGTTCCCAAGGCGGTCGTTTCCGAAACGCTGGTGCTGCCCTACAACGATGGGGCAGCCTTGCGCGACTGCTTTGCCGAACACGGCAAGCGGATCGCGGCGGTGATCGTCGAGCCGGTTGCCGGCAACATGAATCTGGTGCTGCCGGACAAGGAGTTCATAACTGAAATCCGCCGCCAGTGTGATGCCAGCCAAAGTCTGCTGATTGCCGATGAGGTGATGTCGGCAATGCGTGCCAGCCCCGCCCTGGCCTGCCGCGACCTGTTCGGGGTCGAGCCGGATATCGCCTGTCTGGGCAAAGCGATCGGCGCCGGCATGCCGATCGCCGCTTTCGGCGCTCGCAGCCAGATCATGGATATGCTCGCTCCAGACGGCAAGGTCTATCAGCCCGGCACCCTGTCGGGTAACGCACCGGTGGTGGCCGCCGGAATCTCCCAGACGCGCATCCTGGCCGAAACCGGTGCCCACGAGCGACTGGCCGCAGCCAGCCGGGGAGCGGCGGCGGCGTTTGCCAGTGCAGCCGAAAAGTTCTCCCGACCGTTTTCCACTCGCAGCGTTGGCGGCATGTTCGGGATATATTTCGCCGAGCGGCCACCGGAAAACCTGCAGCAGGTGCATGACTGTGACGGCAAGGCATTTGCTGCATTTCACCGCGCTTTGCTCGGACACTGGGTGCTGCTGCCGCCTTCAATGTTTGAGGCCTGCTTTGTCGGACTGGCTCACGATCAGGATACTCTCGCCGCAACCAGGGTTGCCGCCGAAGCTGCCTTTGCCGAAATCAGCGCAACCGGTTAGGCAATGAGATTATTTGCAGGTTTTTGGCTTGGCCAAATCGCAATGCCGCTGGCAGCAGCCCTGCTGCTGATGTTAGTACCCGCCTACGGGCAGCAGCAAGAGCAACAAGAAGAGCCACAAGTTTCCAAGCAGCGCCCGCCGATGATCGTCAATCCGGCCGATCAGCCAGTTTTCGAGGAGATCGACGAGGATATCTTCACCGCCGACTGGCTGCTCGCCCGGCGCGGCAGGTATCGCTTCGAGGAGGGACTGATCACCGTCGATCCGGAACACCTGCGCCGTTTTCTGATAACCGACATGGCTGCCAGTTTCCTCCGTTTCGGAAAGGTGGTGGTGGAAACCCGCCCCGGCAAGTTCATCAGTTCCGAACAAGAGCCGGACGACAGCCTTGATATCCCGGCATCGGTGCTGATAACCTACAAGGGACGCCGGATGGCCGGTGCCAAGGGTTACCGGCTGGGCGCCGAGGTGGTTGACAACGGCGTTGAAATCACCCACTGGAGCGGCAAAGATGGCTGTGCGATCAAGACCTGGCTTTTGCAGTTTGCCGGTGAACGGATGATAATCAAGAGCATCAAGCACACCGACTTGCAGTCCAAGCAAGAATGCGAACCGGCGGCTACATCAGCCGCTGCCCAGTGATGACGTGATTGCAGTGCTGCAGCGGGCAAGCGAGGCTTCGGTCTCGGTGGCCGGAAAAAAGATTGCGGCAATAGGCCCCGGAGTGCTGGCGCTGGTATGTGCCCTGCCCGGCGACAATCAAGAATCAACATTGGCTTTAGCCGGTAAAATAGCGAATTTACGCATTTTTTCCGACGAAAAAGGGCAGATGAACAAGTCGCTGCTCGAGGTTGGCGGTGAATGCCTGCTGGTAAGCCAGTTCACTCTGGCTGCTGATGTGTCCCGCGGTCGGCGACCCTATTTCGGAGTTGCAGCCGCCCCCGAACAAGCCCGGCAACTGTGCTCGGATCTGGCTGCCGAACTGCGCCGGCTTAAAGTCCCGACCCGGGAGGGAGAGTTCGCAGCCAACATGCAAGTTGCGCTTGTCAACGACGGGCCGGTTACCCTGATGCTCAATACCGCTGCCGGCAATTCAGCCGCACTGGTAGAATAGTTTCTCGAGAAGCATTTTGACACGCGATTATCTTTCCCTGGCAGGGCAACTTGCCGATGCCGCCCGGGCGGCGGTCATGCCGCTGTTTGGCCAGGATTTTGGATGTACATTCAAGGAGGATGGTTCACCGCTGACTGATGCCGATCTGGCCAGCGAGAAGGCGATGTGTGAACTGCTTGAACGGGAGGTGCCCGATCATGCAATCTGGTCGGAAGAGCGCGGCCGCCAACAGGGAGACTGGCTGTGGATCCTCGATCCAATCGACGGCACCAAGTCATTTGCCAGCGGCTGTCCGCTGTTCACGGTTCTGATCGGACTGCTCCATGAAGGAGAGCCGGTGCTCGGCGTGATCGAGGCGCCAGCAACCGGCGAACGCTGGATCGGTGATGGCAGCAGTTGCAGTTATACCGATGCTGCCGGAACCACCCGCAACTGCCGGGTGCGGCCGCCAGTACCGCTCACTGAAGCGATCGCCGCAAGCACCTTGCCGCCACAAAATGCAACTGAGCGGCGGATCACTGAGGCTGCCGGAGTGTTTCGTTATGGCGGCGACGCCTACAACTTCGCTCTGGTCGCTGCCGGCCGGATGCATTTCAGTTTCGATTCCAATCTGCAGCCCTACGATTACATGCCGCTGCTGCCGGTCATCGAGGGTGCCGGCGGCTGCATTGCCGAGTTTTCCGGCAAGCGACCGAGCCTTGACGGGGACGGCAGCGCAATCGCCGCTGCTGACCGGTCGATGCTCGATGAGATTCTCGCCTTGGCCGCCGATGGCTGAGCGTAGTCACCGTCTGCCGGCAGTGGTGCTGCGCGGCTTTGCTATCGGCCTGGCCGATCTGGTGCCGGGCGTATCCGGCGGTACGGTCGCGTTCATCACCGGCATCTACGCGCGGCTAATCAACGCCTTGCACATCGCATCTTCCCCGAGTGCGCTGCTGCTGCTGCTGCGCGGCAACCTGCGCTCCTACTGGATTGCTGCCGATGCATCTTTTCTGGCCTGTCTGGGAGCCGGAGCGCTTTCGGCAGCGCTACTGGGCGCCGAGACGCTGCGCTGGCTGCTTATCCACCGCACCGTCGCCCTGCTGAGCTTTTTTTGCGGCCTGACTCTGGCCGCAGCGGTACTGATCGCCTTGCGCATTGAAAGAAAAGACCTGACCACCACCACCGCCGGGCTCATCGGCATTGCAGCGGCCGCCGCCTTCGTGCTGCTTGACCCGGTAAGCCTGCAGAATGCGCCGCCGGCCTCCGGATTCTTCCTGGCCGGAATGCTGGCGTTTCCAGCCCTGATCCTGCCGGGCATCTCAGGAAGCTTTCTGCTGCTGCTCATCGGCGTCTACCCGTTCCTGCTTGAAGCGGTGCACAACCGCGAAATTGGCACTCTGGCCGCGTTTGTAGCCGGTGGTGCGATCGGGGTGCTGACCTTGATCAAGTTCCTGCGCATACTGCTTGCCAAGTATCACGACATCACTGTCGCGACCCTGGTCGGAGTCATGCTCGGCGCTTTGCCTAAACTGTGGCCATGGAAGGTGCCGGCCGATGAAGGGGTGAAAATCATCTTGCAGGCACCTCAGTTTCCCTGGCAGGCAGCCAGTCCCGAATATCTGGCCGCCCTGCTCGCATTTCTGGCCGGAATCATCCTGGTTGCACTAACCGAAACACTGGCAAAAAAACTGGCCTGATGGGCCACCTTGTCTATCTGCGCCGGCTGCTTCTTGAAAACGCCGGCAAGAGTGCACTAATGTGGCTAACCTTGATGAAAATCGTTGTACCGATTTTGATCGCGGTACGCTGGCTCGACATCCAGTTCAACTTCACCAGCCGGATCGGTCAGTTGCTCGAGCCACTGATGGAACTCGTCGGGCTGCCCGGTGCAACCGGAATTGCCTGGGCGGTGGGAATGTTCGGACAGGGCTTTGCCGGCTTTCTGGTACTGGCTGCGCAATGGGACCAAATCAACTTGACCGTGGCTCAGGCAACCGTCTTTGCATTGCTGATGCTGCAGGCGCATTCACTGCCGGTTGAGGTGCGGATCGCTCAGCGGCTGGGTGCGGCGGTCGCAATCACGGTCATCACCAGGCTTGCCTCGGCGGTTGCCTTTGCCTGGCTGTTCAACCGCATCTGCCTGGCTTTCGACTGGCTGCAGCAGCCGGCCCGGCTGCTGTTTGCCGGTGACTTGCAATCTGCCCAGAACTGGCTGGATTGGTTTGGCAATCAGGCTGCAAGCTGGTTGCTGCTGCTGCCGATTATTTTCGTTCTGTCTATCGGCTTGCAGTTGCTCAAGGACTTGCGCATTGAAAGGTTCCTGCTCATCGCGCTATCACCGGTGCTCAGAATAGCCGGCATCAATCCGCAAGCCGGATCGCTGGTTGCAATCGGAATGGTGATGGGTTTGTCTTGCGGTGGCGCCTTGCTAATCAGGGAAGTTGAGCGCGGCCAGACAACTCGTCGCGATGCATTCATGAGCGCCCTGCTGCTTGGCCTGTGTCACTCGCTGATTGATGATGCGCTGTTTGCAGCCCTGTTCGGAGCAAACCTGCTGGGAACGCTGGCCTATCGTTTTGTGATGGCGCTGCTGTTGATGGCGTTACTCGCCTGGCTGATCAGGCGGATATCTTTAGCATCAGTTGAGCGCTGGTTGATGTCCCGGCCGACTTGAACAAGACAACCAATTGGCGTGGCAGGATCAGGAATCAGTCTTGCCTAGCAGCAGGACGCGCAGATCGTTGACGTTGACGCCGGTCGGCCCCGGCTTGAGCAAACAGCCGTGCCGTTCCAGAAAGGCAGCCGTGCTGTGCTTGTCAAGAGAGGTTGCAGCCGCCTTGCGATCGGCCTGACTCGAACACAGCGCTGCGGTGACAATCGCTCCGGCTGCGCTGGCATTGCCGTCGATACCGTCGGTGTCAACCGCCAGCAACATGCTGTTGGGGAAATGGCGCATCTTCAGGGCCAGTGCGGTTGCGAATTCACAATTGGGACCGCCGCGGCTGCTGCCGCCATGATCGCCAACGGAAACGGTCAACTCACCTCCGGAAACCAGGGCTACCGGCAACTTGGCCAGACATTGTTCGCTGCATATCCCCCGGGCGATGCCGGCAATCGCACTGGCCACTTCGCGGGCCTCGCCGGTCAGGCAGCTGCCCAGATTGATGGTTGCAAAACCGGCCGCGCTCAGACTCTTGCAAGCCGCCTCCAGAGCAATGCGCGGCGAAGCCCCCAAATGAAAACTGCTGGCCGCCAGTTGATTCTTGGTTATCTTCTTGCCGCCGGTGCGCAGCCGGGCTGAAACCGATCCGGGTATCTTTATCCCCCAGCGGCGCAGCACGTTGCTGGCTTCAACACTACCGCTCGGCGAAACCACAGTCGGGCCGGAGCCGATGTCATGCGGATAGTCACCGGGCACATCAGATACTGCAACGGTAGTTACCCGGGCCGGCTGAGCCAACAGGGCCAGCCGGCCGCCTTTCAGACCCGACAAGGCGCGGCGCACGCAGTTGATGTCGGAAATCGGAGCGCCGGCATCAAGCAAGCCGCGATAGATGTCGCGCTTGGCTGTAAGGGTGACCCCGGTCGCCGGCAGGCACAGCAGTGATGAGGCACCGCCGGACAGCAGCAGAACAACCTGATCCTTGCGGCCGAGATCCTTGATCATCTTGGCAACTATCGTGCCCGCTTTCAGGCTGCTTTCATCCGGCAACGGATGGGAGGCAGTCAGGTAATCGAGACCGGCAACCTGATCGGCGACAACGACCTTGTCCGGAGTTACCACCAGTCCCTTGGGCTTGCCCTTGAAATGCTTGGCAAAAACCTTGGCCATCTCCTGGGCACCCTTGCCAACTGCAATGAGAATGTTGTCGCCGGCAACCGGCGCCGGCACATAGCGGGGCAGGTACTTTTCCGGGCGAACCTCGTCAATGGCATCGGCAAAGACCTGCTTGAGTAGCCGGGCTGAAATTTCTGCCTTCTTTTTCTGTGCAATCTTGCTCATTTTCACTTCCTCTTGCCGTGCTTTTGCCAGTCCGACGCTGCGGCCAGACTGTGCTTGGACATTCTACCCCAATCATGGCAGTGGAATGCTCCTCGCTGTTGGGCTAGAATCTTGACCGGATGGTTGCCAGAACCTTGTACGAAAAACTGTGGGATGCGCATGTGGTCTGCCCGCTCGATGCCGATGAGCACCTTTTGTACATAGATCGCCACCTGATCCACGAAGTTACCAGCCCGCAAGCCTTTGCCGGATTGAAACTTGCCCAGCGCAAGCTTTGGCGGCAGGATTGCTCGCTGGCGGTGCCGGATCACGGCACCTCAACCCGCGGCGACGGCGCCTGGGCAAACGACTTCTCCCGCCAGCAGGTAGAGGCGCTGGGCAACAACTGCCGCAGTTTTTCGGTCCCTCTGTTCAATCTGGGTGATGTCCGGCGCGGCATAGTGCATGTGGTCGGCCCGGAACAAGGATTTGTCCTGCCGGGCATGACCGTGGTGTGCGGGGACTCGCATACCAGCACCAACGGAGCACTGGGCTGCCTGGCATTCGGTATAGGCACCTCGGAAGTCGAGCATGTAATGGCCACCCAGTGCCTGCCGCAGCGCAAGGCGCGCACAATGCTGGTGCGGGTTGACGGCAACCTTGCCGCCGGAGTAGATGCCAAGGACGTGATCCTGGCGCTGATCGGCAAGATCGGTACCGCCGGCGGCACCGGTTATGCAATCGAATACGCCGGAGAGGTGATCACCGATCTGGACATGGAAGGCAGGATGACGATATGCAACATGTCGATCGAGGCCGGAGCCCGAGCCGGCATGGTTGGCGTTGATGAAAAGACTCTCCAATATGTGCGCGGCCGACCCTACTCCCCGACCGGCAGGATGCTTGAGTCCGCCGAGCAATACTGGCGGCAGCTGCATTCGGACCCGGCTGCCAAGCACGATGCAACAGTTGTGCTTGACGGCGCTGCGATCAAGCCGCAGGTTTCCTGGGGAACCAGCCCGGAAATGGTCGCGCCGGTAGACGGCAAGGTGCCGGATCCGAGTCGGGAGCAAGATGACGAGCGCGCCCAGGCCATCGAGCGCGCCTTGCAGTACATGGATCTGGATCCGGGTACTCCGATCACCTCGATTCGCCCGGACAAGATATTCATCGGATCATGCTCGAACGCCCGCCTCAACGATCTGCGCAGGGCTGCCGAGCAGGTGAAAGGAAAAAAAATCGCATCGTCGATCAGGCAGGCAATCGTGGTGCCCGGATCCGGGCTGGTGCGCGCCGCTGCCGAGCAGGAGGGTCTGGATCAGATATTTACCGATGCCGGGTTTGAGTGGCGGGAAGCCGGCTGCTCGATGTGCCTGGGCATGAACGATGATTTGATCGGGCCTCAGGAACGCTGTGCATCGACTTCCAACCGCAATTTCGAAGGCCGGCAGGGCTACAAGGCGCGTACCCATCTGGTCAGCCCGAGCATGGCCGCGGCCGCTGCGGTGCACGGACATTTTGTTGACGTCTCCGCATCCTGAAGACAGCGGCAAGGAAGGTTCGCAAACCAGACTGGGCCGCGGCCTGCTGACGGTATCGGGACTGACTTTCATCTCTCGCATCCTCGGTCTGATCCGGGACATGGTGATTGCGAGCATGTTCGCGCTTGGAACTTTCACTGACGCGTTTTTCGTTGCCTTCAAGATTCCCAATGTCCTGCGCCGGCTTACCGCCGAAGGAGCGTTCACCCAGGCGTTCGTGCCCGAATTCAATTTCCTGCGCAAAAAGGAGGGTGAGGTCGCCGCCGCCGCACTGCGCGATCAGGCTTGTGCCTGGCTGGCTTTGGGATTGAGCGGCATCGTCCTGCTCGGCGTGATAGTTGCGCCGGTGCTGGTGCTGGTGCTGGCACCGGGTTTTGCCGAGACCACCGGCAAGCAGGCCGCTGCCACTGACATGCTGCGCATCGTCTTTCCCTATCTGCTGCTGATTTCGCTCACCGCCTTTGGCGGTGCGCTGCTCAATTCCTTCGGCCGCTTTGCTGCGTTCGCATTCGCACCCGCCTTGCTCAACATCTGCATGATCGGCGCGGCACTCTGGCTGGCGCCGCTGCTGACTCAGCCGGTATACGCCCTCGCCCTCGGAGTGGTTGCCGGCGGCTTCGCGCAGATGCTGGTGGTTTTTTTCGGATTGCAGCGCATCGGCCAGATGCCAAAAGCGGTGCGCCCGAAACTCGCACCGGGGGTGCGCAGAATCCTGCTGCGCACCGGCCAGGGAACCCTGGGGGTTGCAGCCGCACAGCTGAGCATCGCCATCAGTCTGGTGTTTGCCTCCTTTCTCGAGGAAGGTTCGGTTTCCTGGCTGTATTTTGCCGATCGGCTCATGGAACTGCCGGCCGGGATGATCGGTGCCGCCCTGGCTACCGTCGCTCTGCCCACTCTGGCTCGTTGCAGTGCCGCGGAAGATCAGGCCGGCTTCACCGCCGCTCTCGACTGGGGAATGCGCACTGCGATGTTCCTGGCGGTGCCGGCGGCGGTTGCCCTGGCACTGCTGGCTGAGCCACTGTGCGCAACCTTGTTCCAGCGCGGTGAATTTAGCGCTGCCGACACCGATGAAACCGCCAAGGCGGTGATTGCTTATGCAGTCGGAGTGCCGGCGCTGGCCAGCGTCCGATTGCTGGCAGCTGGCTTCACTTCCCGGCTCGATGTGATGACTCCGGTCAAGATCTCGATCGTCGCCCTGATCGCTGCAGTCGGGCTGTATGCCGCCCTCACCCCCCATCTTGCCCATGCCGGGCTGGCTCTGGCAGTTTCAATAAGCGCTTCCCTCAACGCTGTGCTTTTGTTGATAATTCACATCCGCCGCGCCAGTTACCGGCCGCAGCCGGGCTGGCTGGGAGTGCTGTTGCGCATAGCCATTGCCTGCCTGGTCATGGGGCTTGTGCTGCGGATCTATGCCGACAAGAGCCAATGGACGCTGGCGTCCGAATTCGACCGGATCTGGAGACTGGCCTTGACCATCAGCGCCGGCGCCGCCAGCTACTTCCTGGTCCTGCGCCTGAGCGGAGTGCGGCTGGCGCAGATATTCGAATTCCGGGCCAAGGATTCCAGCAGGTAGAATCTCCTGCAATGCCCGGAAACAAGCAAGGAAAAGTCAAGACAGCAAAACTCGGCGGCTGCATAGTTGCTTCAGTAACCCCGATGAAGAAATCCGGGGCAATCGACTATCCGCTCTACCGGAAACTCGTCGAGTGGTTCATCGATCAGGGAGTCGATGGCATTTGCGCGGCCGGCACCACCGGTGAATCGCCGACTCTGGAGCCGAGCGAACACAGCGAATTCATCGCCAAGACCGTCAGGTTCGTTGACGGTCGGGTGCCGGTGGTCGCCGGCACCGGTGCCAACAGCACCGCCGAGGCGGTAAGTTTGACTGCGACTGCCTGCGCCGACGGGGCCGACTACTGCCTGTCGGTGGTGCCCTACTATAACCGTCCGCCGCAGGAGGGACTGCGCCGCCACTTCGAGGAAATCGCCGAGCGCTCCAGCCGGCCGATCATCCTCTACAATGTTCCCGGCCGCACTGTCGCCGATCTGGCTGACGAGACCGTCGGCGAACTCGCCCGGCATCCGCGCATAGCCGGCATCAAGGACGCAACCGGCAACATCTTCCGGGCGGTTAAAATACGCGAATTCACCGATGAGAATTTCATACTGCTTTCCGGCGACGACAGCACCTCGAG
>JAPORI010000027.1 GCA_026710225.1 Betaproteobacteria bacterium | reverse complement strand
GGATGTCGGAGCCGGAAATGCCCAGCGCCCACGAACTGGTAACCGCAGGACCAATCCGACGCACTATGCCGCCGCCGGCTTTCGGACGCGACACACCGGCATCGGCGCGCCCATGCACCGACCAGCTGCCGGCCAGCACAGCACTGCCCGCCAAGCCGGCAAATAAACTGGTGGCGCGCAACGATCCAAACGCACCCTTGGAACTGCCGCCCAGAAAGCGCGCCGTCTCGGCCAGCGCCCCGGCGTGCAGCAGCCAGCCGGAACCTGATTCGTAACCACCAAGCCTGGTCCTGGTAGGAGCGTATTCGAATGCAACCGCCGCCGCGGCCGGCTCACCGCTGTCTTCGCCGGGTGCCAGAAAGGTTGCAGCCCGTAGCCGGCGCCGATCCTGATTCATCTGCACACCGGCTCCAACCGCTCGCTCGGGCAACAGATCAAGATACGGCTGCGCGAATGCTGCCCTGGGCAGTGAACCGGGCAGCAAGCCGCCAGCGGCCAGTCCGAACCAGCCGTCTGATGCAGGACCAACGGCATGGGTGCGCTCACCCCACATTGGCAACGCCGGTGCATTGAGCGCATCGATAGCAACCGGCCGCGCTGAGCCACCATCTTCGACCAGCAGCCGGTCGAGGGCAACCGCAAACGGTGCATCCAGATCATCATAGGCGGCGACCGACACTCCTCGCAGCGACTCGATTAGCGCATCACCAAAGGCGGCTGCCGCTTCCAGACTGCTATCGTCAACCGGCCAGCGCATCCCTTGCAGATTTGCACTGGTAAGCAGACTGGTATCACCGACTTGCTTGACCGCCGCTTCCAGGTCAACCAGTCCCTGGCCGTAGATGGTTGCCGTTGCATATATGCCGCTTTTATCGGCGGTTGCCAGCAGCCTAGCCAGCACTTCGGTTGCACCCAGACTCGGAAAGGCCTCCATCAGTATCGCCAGCGCGCCGCTGACATACGGCGCGGCAATCGAGGTGCCGGCACTGACACCGTAGCCGCGCTGCAACTTGCCGTCTCTGTCTCTAATGGCCAACACCACCCCGATCCGCTCGCTTGTAGAGCGACCGCCGCCGGGAGCGGCGATGCAAAAATCAGCGGCAACCCCGCAGCGATTCGAATAAGAGGAGATCTGGCCCTGGCCGTTGCGATTGGGACGCAGGGCAACCACCACCACAGTGTTTTTCTTCAAGCGGGGAGCGCGATAGGGAAGTCCGGCCAGAACACCCGGTGACGATGCATCGAGGGAAGAGGTTACCGTTCCGGTAACTACTTTACGGCCATGGTTGTTGCCGGCCGCCCATACATACAGCACCTTGTCGGAGTCATTAACCGCGTCCTGGGCAATGGTCATTACAGTATTGGCCAGTGCACCGTTCAAGGCGCTGCTAGTATAGATCGACTCGCTGATCAGCCCGGTATATCCGAAACTGTTGTTGATGATCGAAACATGTTCGCTGAGGCTGCCAAAGCGGTTTGCATAAAAATCATCATTTGATCTAAGGGAGGAAATGCGAACCGGAGAATAGGCTCTGTCTGGATTCGCCGTTCCCAGCCGAATTGTGATCACATACAGTCTGGCATCCGGAGCGATCCCAACCACATCCCGATTGCGGATTCTTTTGGACAGGCTTGCCGGCGGTGCCAGCGAACTGGCAACGATTATGCCGGCAACGCTGGTGCCGTGCGAATTTTGCGACTTCTTGCCGGCGGCAAGCCGTTCGTCGCCGGCGCTGGTCGGATTGACGATCTTGCTGGCTAACTCCCAGTGCACGACATCCACTCCGGTGTCGATTATGCCGACGGTCACCCCCTTGCCGGTGTAGCCTTGTGCGTGGGCAACAGTAGCGTTGAGCATGGTCAGCGGCCATTTGGAAGCTGCATGAATTTTCACCGTCTGCGTGCTGACTGCTGGCAGCAGCGAAACCGATATCGTCGCCGCGGTTGACGGCGCCAGCGAAATTGTCACCGTTGGCGTCGTCAGCGAGACGGTCACCGTCGGCGGGGTGACTCTGAGTTGACCCAACAAATTTTCGGCATTGGATTGGAACACGCTGCCGCCCCCCCCGCCGCCGCAACCGGCCAGAGCGCTGGCCGAGACAAGCGCGCAAAGAAGCAGGCGCCAGCCGCCGCATCTTGCCCTGTCAACCTTGTCGTTTACCAAACTTCAACCCATTTTACACGAATACCGCCTATAATCGGCAGCGTGATTATCAAGCCCAAAGACGGATGCAAGGCGATCGCCGGTGCGGCGGTGCTGGCGGCGCTGCTGTCCGGTTGCGTGTCGGTGGACGATTTTCGCAAGATGACCCCTTACGAGCGCAGCCACTTCGTCTGCTCCCGGCACCGGGAGGTAAGGGGGCTGGACGGGGAAATCGACGCCCTGCTCGCCAACATCAGCGAGATAGAAGAGACTCTTCAGCGCGGCTACCGGGTGCACAGATCGTGCAAGCAGGTGCCGGTAACCGAATCGACGACCAGCAAGAAGACGGTAAAGTCCAAGTGCCGGCCGCACAAGAAGAACAAGGACACGATGATCTGCGAGGAAGAGGAGATTCTCGTCGAGGACCCCAGGCAGGAGTATCACACCGTGTGCGACGAGACGCCGGTTGCCATCGACGCGGCATTCGAACAAGAGAAGCTGCGCGGCTACCGCTGGGAACTTGACGATGTCGCTGCAATCAGAGACGAGGTCTATTCAGCCTGCGTGATGCAAGTCGATCAAATGAACGCCGAAGAGGCCTACGACTTCTACAAGGGCAACTGACTCAACTAGCCGGCCGCACTATGTCCGGCCAGCTGCCCCTTTACCAACAGCCACAGCCAGATTCCGATCCCCATCCCGGCTACCGCCAGCAGCGCCGAAGCGCTCAGCGTCGGCAGGCGCAGCAGCAGTTGGGTGTCATTGCCGCCCAGAGCAAGCGCCAGGCCGACTCCCATCAGGATGCCGGCGACCAGATGCACGGCTGCCGCCGCCGGCGACGGGACGATGATCTTGAACTGTCCCTTGCCCAGCGCACAGGCCAGCACTCCGGCACCCAACGAGGCGAAGACTGCTACTTGCAGCAGCGACGGCGGCGCGGCAGCACCGGCCAGCCAGTTGGCGGCGCGCATGATGCAGGCACTCGGGTCCCAGTTGGGTTCGAATAAGAACAACACCAGACTCAGCAGCCCAACCGCACAAACCGCGCGCCACAACGGCCAGGCCGCCGGATATCGCCAGCGCACCAGCGCAGCCAGCGCAATCAGGGCTGATCCGGCCAGCATTGCCGCCGCCGGCGGTATGTCAACCGGCTGGGCGGCGAGAGGCGCGGCGGAGAAGCTGCCGGCAACTACTGCCGCACCGATCAGCCAGCCGCTGGCAGTTGCGATCATGCCCAGATCACCGGCAAAGCCGCGGGAGATGGTGCCGACTGCGCAGCCGCCGTTGGCGGCCGCGCCGATGCCAAACAGCAGCCCGCCAACTACAAAGCGCCAGTGGGGCGGATAGGCGATCAGATGCAACGAGTCATCACCGCCGGCAAATGCGGCCAGATGCACCCAGAAGCCGGCCACCAGCAAGGCCAGCAGCATCAGCGGCTGGCGCTCAAGCGCGGCAACAACTGCGCGCACAATGCACAATCCGGCACTCCTGGCCAGATAGCCGATCGCGGCCGCGGCCAGTATACAGACGGCCAGCGCCGCCAGTTCCATCAAAAAGAATGTGCGGTTGCCTAGCGCAGCCAGGCGAGAATCGAGCGCACCTTGGCCGGCGAGTCGATGGCGCCGGTGAAGCGGCGGCTGATGTTGCCGTCGGCGTCGATCAGAAAACTCATCGGCACACCCGGCACCTGCCAGGCGGCCGCGATCTGGCCGCGCTCATCGATGCCAACTGCCGCATAAGGATTGCCTAGTTTGTCGAGCCATTTTTGCGTCTCGACCGGATCATCCTGATAGGCCAGTCCGACGATGATGATGTCTTCGGCGGCGAGCATCATCAGGTATTGATGCTCTTGCAAACACGGTTCGCACCAGCTCGCCCAGACATTGAGCATCCAGGACTGGCCGGCCAGAGACGAGCTGTCGAAGGTTGCACCGTCGGAAAGCTGCTGCGCAACCAGCCGCGGCGCCGGCTGGCCGATCTGGGGAACATGGCCGGTAGCCGGCCGCTCGCGGCCGGCGACGATCATCAGCGCCAGGGCGAGCACCGCCAGCAGTGCCGCCACCGGCGCGGTTGCCCGGCGCATCAGCGTCTCGGCACCCATCAGGCTGCGGCGCTGGCCGCCGGCCGCGCCCGGCAGTTGGCGAGTTGTTCGATGAACTGGCTGCACGCGGCTGCGGCCGCATCCGGTGCATCAGCCGAACAACAGACCAGGACGCTGTTGTCCGGCCGCAGCCGGATATCGCTGCTGGTGCGAGCCAGTTCGATCAGTTGTTCAGCCGGCGGCTGGGCGGCGAACATCACTTTCATCCCGTCGGCCGCCGGCCGGATCGATGCTATGCCCAGCTGGCCGGCTTCGATACGCAGCCGGTGGGCACGCACCAGCAGCCGGGCGGCGGCCGGCAGCCGCCCGAAGCGATCAAGCAGCAGTTCGCGCAACTGCTCGATCTGGGCAAGACTGGTTGCGCCGGCAAAGCGGCTGTAGATGCGCAGCCGCTCGACCGGACTCGGACAATACAACTGCGGCAGGCAGGCACCGCCACCCAGATCGACTACCGTCGCCTCCGGAATCGCCTCGCCGCGAGCGAGCCGACTGGCGCGCTGCACCATGTTGCGGAAGGCCTCGATGCCGACATCGGCGACCGCACCAGACTGGGCTTCACCGAGCAACTCGCCGGCGCCGCGGATTTCCAGATCGCGCATTGCGATCAGATGCCCGCCGCCGAGCTGGGCGGTCTCGACGATCGTGTCCAGCCGTTGCCGGGCCGGTGGTTTGAGCGAAACCAGCGAAGCCAGGAAATAGGCATAGGCCTGTCGACCGGCGCGCCCCACCCGGCCGCGCAACTGATGCAGTTGGGCCAGGCCGTAGCGCTCGGCGTGCGGCACCAGAATGGTGTTGGCGTTGCCGACATCGATGCCGCTACCAATGACGATCGAGCACACCAGCACATCAACCCGGCCGGCATAGAAATCGCGCATGATCGCCTCCATCCGCTCGCCGGCCAGCTGGGCGTGCACCACCGCCACCCGCGCTCCGGGTGCCAGCGCCCGCACTCGCTCGGCGGCCGCGGCAATGGTGTCGACGCGATGGTGCAGATAGAAGACCTGACCGGCGCGAGCCAGTTCGCGAGCCAGCGCCTCGCGCACGATCCGATCCTCATCGTCAGCCAGGAAGGTGCGCACCGCACTGCGGCCGGCCGGCGGCGTCGCCATCAGCGACAGGTCGCGCAACCCCTCCAGGGCCATCGACAGCGAACGGGGGATCGGCGTTGCACTCATCGCCAGCACATCAACCCGGCTGCGCAACTGCTTGACCCGCTCCTTGTGCCGGACTCCAAAGCGGTTCTCCTCATCGATGATCGCCAAACCCAGTTGCGGGATCGAAACCTTGCTGGCAAGCAGGGCGTGGGTGCCGATGGCGATTGCCGGCTTGCCGGATGCCAGCTTTTCAAGCGCCTCGGTGCGTCCGGCAGCGGATACGCTGCCGGCAACCAGCAGCAGCCGGGTGCCGAAGCCGGCAAAGCGACCGGCAAAGGTGCGCATGTGCTGCTCGGCGAGCAAGGTGGTCGGCGCCAGAAGCACCACCTGGCGGCCGGCGTGCCAGGCCGCCCAGGCCGCCCGCAGTGCGATCTCGGTCTTGCCGAAGCCGACATCCCCGCACAGCAGCCGATCCATCGGCAGCCGCGCCTGCAAGTCGGCAAGCACTTCGGCGCTGATGCGCATCTGGCAGGCGGTATCCGGATGCGGGAAGCCGGCGCAGAACTGAGCATAGGCGCGCTCATCGATGGCAATCGGCGGCCGGCCACCGGCCTTGGCGCGCCGACTGTAGATTTCCAGCAAGGCCACCGCGCTGTCGCGGGCGGCGGTGAACGCCCGCCGCCGCACACGCTTCCAGCGCGCCCCGCCGAGACTGTCGAGCTTGACTTGCTCATCGGGGTCTTGCTGCCGGTAGCGGGTAACCTCGTGACAGTTGGCAACCGCAACATAGAGTTTGGCCTGCTTTGCATATTCGATGGCGATGAACTCCTGACTGCGATTGCCGTCAACCAGCGTGGTCAGACCGAGAAACCGGCCCACCCCGTGCTCGGCGACGACAACCAGATCACCGGCGGCCAACTCGCCGAACTCTTCGAGGGCGGCGGCCGCGCTGGCTGCGGCCGCGGCACCATCTGTGTGCCAGCCATACAGTTCACTCTCGGTTACCAGCGCCAGGGCACTGTTGCGATCGACAAAGCCGCCGACCAACGGCCGGGGGCAGATGTAGATGCCATCCCCGGTAGCGGCTGCCGGCGAGTCGATGTCAATTACCTTGCGGCCCAAACCGGCCAGAGCATCGACAAGCTGGGAGCGCCGGATCGGATCGGGCATGGCAAACACCACCCGGCCGGAAAAATTCTCCAGCCAGCTGGCCAGCTGCGCGTATGGATGCCGACGCGAGGCCTTGATCGCAACATCGGGCAGGCGCTCGTATCCGCAATCATCACCATCTTGATCGTGCTGGAAAAACGGCCGGCTGGCCGCGGCTTGCTCAAGATGATTGCGATCGGCAAAAACCCTGGCCGGCGGCAACGCCGCCCGGCCGATTTGCCGCGCCTCGTCGTAGCGCTCCTCGACCAGCGCTGCGAATTCGGCCAGCGCCGCGCCCACTCCCTTGCCCTGCCAGATCACGTCACTTGGCCGCAAGTAGTCGATGGCGCTGTAACGGCCACCGAAAAACAGCGGCAGCAGGAACTCGACTCCCTCCGCCTCGCAGCCGGCGCTGATTTGCTCGTAGATGCGCTCCTGGCAGCCGGGCGGTATGTGCTCCCGCCAGCCGCGGCGAAAGGCGCCGATGGCCTCATCATCAAGCGGATAGTCGCGGGCGGCGAGCAAATCAAAGCGCTCGATGCGCTTGCGACTGCGCTGGCTGACCGGATCAAAGGTGCGAATCTGCTCGATGCGATCCTCATCGAACACCAGCCGGCAAGGGGCGCGACTGCCGGCCGGATAGACATCGATCTGACCGCCGTAGGCGGCGAACTCCCCTGGTCCGCGCACCCGTTCGACCGCGATACAGCCGGCGGCCAGAAACTGCGCTTGCAAGACGGCCATCTCGACGCGCTGGCCGACTTCGAAAAATGTCTCGCCGGCTGCGGCGTTGCCGTTCGGCGGCGCGCACGGCAGCATCAGGCTTGCTGCCGAAACCGGATACACCCCGGCGCGGCCGGCGCGCAAACAGGCCAGCGCCGCGCTGCGCGCGCTTACCGCCGAACGCGGCGGACTGGCGATGTCATAGGGCAGCATCTCCCAGCCGGCAATCAGGTGCCCGGGCTGCTGCTGCGCGGTCAGCTGACTGTGCAGGTTCCGGGCCGAAGCCTCGTCGGCAAGCACCGCCAGCACACAGCGATCTTTGGCCAACTCGCCGAGCACCGCGGCAGCGGCGGCAGCCGGCAGGTCGGCAACCGGTTTGACGCAGCCGGCAGCCGGCAGTTTCAGTCTTGACACGATGGCAGCAGATTCTAGGGAATTGCTGTCAACAGGTGCAAGCGGCAGCCAGACCGACAAATCTATATTAAAGGACATTTAATAGGACATTAATAAAGACATTAAATGGGATAAAAAGAATATTGGCAAACCTTTTATTTAACCTAAAACCCCGATAATAGGGCTTATTTAAGGATTATGCAAAATTTTTTCCACAAGACAAAATAGAAGACAAAAATAGGATAAAATACACCCCATGCCGCTGGCAAAAGACCACCCCTGGCTCGTATTTGACTTGCAACTGACCGCTTTCCCGCCATCATTCTGGAGCAGGCTGGGAGCCGTGGCAAGCATGGCAAAGCAGATAGCCGCCATGCCACTGCTGCCGGAGAATTTCGAGCAAATCCACAAATTGCTGCTGGTGAAAAGCACACTGGCTTCGGCGGCAATCGAGGACAACTTCACCGCCGAGCAGGAAATCAGCCGGCTGGAGGCTGGCGAACCGGTTGCCGAGAGCTATGCCGATGCCGAAATCGACAATCTGCTTGTCCTGCACCGAAGCGCAATGCAAACGAAGCACAACTGGCAACCGACGCTGGCATGGCTGTGTGCAACCAACAGGAAAATTCTTGATCAGGCTGCCAGCGACAAGAAGATAATTCCCGGCCAAATCAGGCAGCACAACATTCATGTCGGACCCTATCGCGGTCCGGATTATGACCTGTGTCGCGAACTGGTTGAGCAATTGTGCCGGTTTCTTGCCGAACATCCGGTATGGAAGCAGATCGCACACGAGCACGGCAAATATCATGCGGCAATCATCAAGGCAGTGATTGCCCATTTGTATGTTGCCTGGATTCACCCTTTTGGTGACGGAAACGGCCGCGGTGCCCGCTTGACCGAATTCACTATCCTGACTGGCGCCGGCCTGCCTCCGGCAGTCGGCTGCTGTCTTTCCCGGCACTACCACCAGAGCCGACCTGAATACTATCGGCAGATGCAAGATTCATCCCGGATCAGACCAAGACATGGATACGCAGAAAGCCCGGCAAGTTTCATTTATTATGCAGTGTCTGGTTTGCACGATCTTCTAGTCAAACATATTAAAAGAGAACTGCTTGATGCACAGCAGAAAATGTTCTTTCAGTCACTGCTCGACATAAAATTTAACTCATCTCGCAAACCACAGCAACGACAAAGAAAATTAATAATCGAAATCTATAGTATCAACAGGGAAGTAAAACAAACAGAAATTCCGACTCTGAGTGCCGAGATTGCGCTGCTTTACCACGATCTTGATGATAAAACCCTGAACCGCGACCTGAACAAAATGACCGAAGACGGATGGCTACAAAAGACCGGCAAGGGAACCTACCTGAGCAACCGACAGGGAATCTTGCAAAAATTCAAATCGCCGCAGGCAATCTGGCCGCCGGCAACCGAGTCATGATTCTTGTCAGATAAAACGACTCCCCGATCCGCCGGCTCTAATCAATCCTTGGCCGGCTCGGTGCCCAGTTCGATCAAAAGCCCCTGCGGGCTGCGCAGCCAGGATACCTGCTGCCCCCAGGCAGTCTGGTGCGGTGGGCGCAACTCGGATGCACCGGCGGCGATTGCCGCAGCATGAGCGGCGGCCAAATCTTCAACCACGAAGCCGACTTCGATGCCCAGCGGCTGCGCCGATGCATCGGCACGCCGATAGCCTTGCGGCAGATTGCTGCCACCGAGTTGATGACTGGCAAATGCCAGGATGCAAGAGCCGGTTTCCAACTCGGCGTAGTCTCCGGCCTCGTGAACAAAACGACGCGCCAAGCCAAAAGCCTTTACAAAGAAATCCAGTTCAGCCTGCACATCGGTGACGTAGGCTATCGTGTATCGAAACCTGATCATGACACCTCATCAGTGCGCCGGCAATTGAGCCGGTAAACCACACCGGCGACAGCCAGCAACGCGGCTCCGGCAACCAGAAGCGAAAGCGCCGAGGCATCAAAGCGCCTGAACCACTGGCCGAAAAAGTGAATCAGCACAAACAATGCAACCATGTTTACCGCCCAGCGCCGGTTGCGGGAAAACGCCAGCCAGCCGAAACCGGCCAGAAAGAAGGTCCAGATCAGGGCGTAAATGTTGTTGGCAAGCGTAGGCCACTGCACATCGACCGGTTCAACCAGCGACAGATTGATGAAGCACAGATTGACGATCGTCACCGCGGTGATTGCCGCGGCGGATGCCATCGAGCGCCAGGGATCGGCCAGCAGCCGGATTCGCAAGACTGCCGCCGCCGCCAGCACAAGAGCTGAGCCAATCAG
>JAPORI010000215.1 GCA_026710225.1 Betaproteobacteria bacterium | reverse complement strand
GGAGACCCCGACGAGGGGTTTGCCGCCGGCACCCGCTGGGATGACATTCCGATCAACTGGGTGTGCCCGGAATGCGGAGCGCGCAAGGATGAGTTCGAGATGACCGAGGTGTAGGCCGGCCGGCTGCTCATACCCCGCCACCGGCGGGCGGATAGCCGCTATCCTCGTACAACTGGCTGTCGGGCAGGTACTCGAACAGCGCCTTGACATCATGCACTCCAGAGGTGTTTCGCGCCTGGCGGATCGCAATCGCACCGGCATTGCGCGAGACCAGGCCCATCAGGTAGACGATGCTGTTTTCGGTAACCACCTTGATATCAAGGGTGGAAAAGCCCTGCTCTTGCACCGCCAGCAGGTTGGCCTTGACCTTGGCGGTAATCGTCGCATCGGAAATCAGCGAGGAGACCGCCAGCTTGCCGCCGAGACTCATGTGATTGTGCACCTGACGGACATTATCGACACCGGCAACCAGGGCGGTGATCTCGTCACGCACCATGTCGTTGGGAGCCTGACCTACAACCAGCACCACCCGGTTGATTGAAACCAGCGAATAGCGGGCCTGATCGCCGAACCGATCCTCGATCACGTCATCGGCCTTGAGTTCGATGGCGGTGTCGTCCATCTGGGCACCGAAAGTGCGGCTGGAGGCGGAAGCGAGTCCGCCGGTGGTGACGCTACCGATCGCCAGCGGTGCGCAGGAGGTCAGCAGCATTGCCATCCCGGCCGCCAGAGCGACCGCCGCCGGTTTGACAAGTTGTCCGCTAAGTAGGCGCATAAACACCGATTCTATCCCCTATTGGTCAAGTTGGCGCAGCCGGCCGTCGCTGCCGACCTCCACTTCAATCCCGTTGCGCCGGAAGCTGCGTCCGCGCAAAGCCAGCGCACCGGTCGCGCCCTCACCCTGCCAGTAGTTGTCCGTAGACCAGATTGCGGCATTGGCAACGATCATGAACGCATCGAGTCCGGCCGCGTAAAAGCGCTGGGCGATGTGGTTGGCGGCGGCAGCCGGCGGCGGCGGGAAATCCTCCGGCGCCAGCAGCGCCGGCATCTCGAAAAAGCGCATCCCCCGGCTGGCAACCAGCCGGGCGCTGGCGCGCTGACGCACTCCGGTGAAGGTCGAAGCCGGAACATAAATGTCGATCGCACTGGGAACATTGAGCCGCGCCCGATTGGCGAAAGTGCGGCTGCCGGCGACGAAAATCGCCGGCGGCGCCGGCAACTGCACGGAGGCGGCGGCCGGTTCATCCTCATCAACCTCAAGAAAGGCGCGCAACTCCTCATGCAGTTCGCGCCAGGAATCATTGTTGAGAATCTGCCGCTCGATCAGGGCGGTGGCATCGCGCTGACCCCATTCGCGGCGGATAGCATCCAGCAGCCGGTGGCCGATCCGGTTTGGCTCGACCAGCACATAGGTCTGCTCGGCGGCAAGCCCGATTGTGCTTACGAACTGGACGGCCTCGACTTCCGCACCGAGCGGGAAGAAGTAGATATCACCGCTGGCGTCCTCCGGTTCATCAGGCAGCTGCAGCAGCAGCGAAAAGACCTGTTGCGACTCATCGAGTTCGACGATCCGATCCGCCACCCCGCGCACCATCGCCGCAACTATTACTGAACTGCCCTCTTCAACCGCCTGCTGATAGCCGGCCAGGCCGCTAACCTCCCGCCCGTCGGTGCCGTAGATGTCCAGCGCCGCCCTGATGCCGGCGGCGGTAGCGGCATCCTCATAGCCGCGCAAAAAGGCACTGGCCGCCTCGCCGATGAGACCCGGCGCATCCAGCGGCAGGATCATAGCCACCGGACCGGACAGATCCAGACCCGCCCCCGGCGCCACCTGCCGACCACCGGGGGCAAAGGCTCGCCCGGTGGATACTGCCGGCTTCTTCGGTTGCGGCGCCAAAGTATCGCTGGGCAAAGTCTCCCGGTCAGCAACTGCGGCCGGAGCGTCCGAATCGGCGGCTGCGGCAACTAGAATCGCAGCCAGCACCATTGCCAGCGCGGCAGCGATCCGGCGGCTGCGGCCGCGGCGTATTTGTAAGGAGGCTAATATGGAAAAAACATTTTATGTTGCCGCAACCCCGCTGGGCAACCTGGCCGATGCAAGCACCCGGCTGAAAGCGGTAATCGAATCCTGCCCGGTCATCGCCGCCGAGGACACCCGGGTGGCGCGCCGGCTGCTGAGCGCAATGGGCATCAAGGGCAAGAAAATCGTCTCGCTGCGCGAACACAACGAAGCGGCCACCGCCACCACCCTGGCCGAAGCCAGCGACGGCGACATCTGCTACCTGTCCGACGCCGGCACCCCGGCGGTTTCCGATCCCGGTGCCCGGGCGGTTGCCATCTTTCGTGCCGCCGGCTGGAAAACAGTTCCGGTTCCGGGTCCGTGCGCAGCCGGTGCGGCGATGAGCGTCGCCGGCATCAGCGGCGACGGCTTCGTTTTTGTCGGCTTCCTGCCCCGCGCCCGCGCCCGGGCGCGCGCCAGACTGCTGCAAGCGGCCGCGATCGACTTGCCGATAATCATCTACGCATCACCGCGCACTGCCGGCGCCGATATAGATCTGATTGCCGCGATCGACGCGCAGGCGCAAGTATGCGTATGCCGGGAAATATCCAAGGTGCACGAACAGATCGTCGCCGCGC
This sequence comes from Betaproteobacteria bacterium, assembly GCA_026710225.1. Classification (GTDB taxonomy): domain Bacteria; phylum Pseudomonadota; class Gammaproteobacteria; order Tethybacterales; family Tethybacteraceae; genus JAPORI01. Next base: position 7,295 of record JAPORI010000215.1, on the reverse strand, counting down.
CGGTTGCACAGATCGCGACCATGATCAAGGATGCGGCAATCCTGCCTGAGCGCGGCGAGTTCACTCTGGTTGCCAAAATCGCCAGGCCGGAAATTGACGCAACAGCCCAACAAGTGGCGCAGCTGCTTGCCGAGCACCTGCCGGCAGCCAAGGCAGCCCGCCTCGCTGGCCGCATCTGCGGCGCCGACGGCCGCGCCCTGCACCGGATGCTCAGCGCCAGCAAAAAATGAAGCGCAGCCAACTTGCCGAGTTGGCCGACGATGCCGATCGCTGCGTGCGCTGCGGATTGTGCATCCCGCTGTGCCCGACCTGGCAGGTAACCCGCAACGAAGGGCAATCGCCGCGCGGACGCATCGTTGCGATGGCGCGCCTGGCCGACGGTGAAAAACCGGACGGCGCCGCCGCTATGCTTGATTCGTGTCTGGGCTGCGGAGTGTGTCAGCAAGCCTGTCCGAGCGATGTTCCCTATCTGCGCATGATCGGAGTTGCAAAACGGGCAGCGGGTGGCAAAAACCATCCGCTGGTGACGCTGCTCGCCCGCCTTGCCGCGGCCAGCCACGGTGATCTGATCCTGCGCATGCTGCTGGCGGCCGGCCGGATCGCAGCCCGGCTGCCCGGAATTGGCCGCAGATCAGATCTGATTGGGATGCTGCCGCGGCCAAACCGCGCCAGGCAAGCGACGATTGCCGCCGCCAGCACCAGCGACGGTCCGCCGGTGGTTCTTTTTCGCGGCTTCGGAAACAGCCTTGATCAGGCCGAACAAGGTGCAGCCAGCCAACTGCTGGCAGCCTGCGGCTACCGGATCGTGAGCGCACCAAAAGCCACCTGTTGCGGGTCACTGCTTGAACACGCAGCACAAATCGACGCAGCCAAAAAGGCGGCTGCGCAAAACCGCGCCGCCTTTCCGGCCGGCGCAGCGGTCGCGACCACCGCCAGCGGGTGTGCAGCCGGCCTCAACGCCCAGCACCCGGCAATGCCGGCAATCGACGCCTGCCAACTGGTGCTCAACCGGATCGAGCGCCTGCCGGCAGCACAGCCGGCCAAGCGGCCCGTGCGCATCATCCTGCACATCCCCTGCACCGGCCAGGCGGCAGCCGGTGCAACCGGCCTGCTCGAACAAATTCCCGCCGCCCAGGTTATCGAAACCGGAGCCGGACAATGCTGCGGCGCCGGCGGCATCACCTGCATCAATCATCGTCGCCAGGGCCGAGCGCTTGCCGAGCCGCTAGCCGAGGCAATCATTGCCGCAGCCGACCAGCACACGCTGATCGCCTGTCCGAACCATCCCTGCGCCCGGCACATCGAGCGCGCCCTGGCCGACAAGGGACAGCCGCAGCTGGTGCGCCATCCGCTGGAAATCTTCGCCGAGCAATGGTTTGGGCCGCAACTGCCATAGAATCGGCACACCATGAAGGATTCGGCTTGCCCTGACATCGGTGCGCTGCTGGCTGATGCGGTAAAGACCGTATTCACGCCGGCGACCGCATCCCGGCCGAGTCCGGCCGAAGGCGAGGCGGAAGCCGACCTTTCCTTGCAGCAGCGGCGGCAGGCGGCCGCCTTGATGCGGGTCAATCACTGCGGTGAAGTGTGCGCTCAGGCGCTGTATCAGGGACAGGCGCTGTTTGCCCGCGACGAGAAGGTGCGCACCTCGCTGCAGGAAGCAGCCGACGAGGAGATCGATCATCTGGCCTGGACCGCCGAGCGGATCAACGATCTGGGCGGCCGGCTCAGCGTCCTCAATCCGATCTGGTATGCCGGATCGTTCGCACTCGGTGCGGCCGCGGCGCTGGTGTCCGACAAGGTCAGCCTCGGCTTCGTCGCCGAAACCGAAAATCAGGTTTCCCGGCACTTGCAAGGCCACCTTGACACGCTGCCCGAACATGATGTCCGCAGCCGGGCGATTGTCAAGCAGATGGACATCGACGAGCGCCAGCACGCAACCAATGCGGTTGAGATGGGCGGAGTCGAACTGCCCGAACCTGCCAAGCGGGCAATGGCGGTATTCGGCAAGATTATGACTTCGACAAGCTACTGGATCTGATCTTCCGGCCAATTTGCCGGAGTGCACCGGCATGACCGACAACAACCCCGACAAGTTCTCGGCAACCCTGCGCAGGTTGCGCAAGGTGCTGAGCCGCGCGCGCGAGCTGGCCGGCACCCAATCGGGGCGCCTGCTGCGCATCGTCAAATCATCGGCAGCCGCATCCGGATCCGGCCTGGCAAAACTGGCCCGGCAATCCGGCAAAACCTCCGGCAGTCTGCTGCGCACTCTGGCTGCACTAACTGCGGCAACCGCAATCCTGCTTGGCAAACTGATCGGCCAATCCGGCAAGGCAGCCGCCATCGTAGTGCAAATGTCGGCAAGGCTGCTGGCCAAGACCATCGACGCCCTGCCGAAACTGCTCAAACTGGCAGTGCTGGCAGCCCGGGCGCTGTTTCACTTCAGTGTCTACATCGGGCAGACGCTGGCCGCGCTGTGGGATTTTTTGCTTCCCTATCTACGCAGGCTGTACAAAATAGTACGCAGCCATATGCTGGCAAGTGCGGTAACCGCAACCGGTCTGGTTGCGATAGTGATCCTGCTCGACAGCGGCGAGCCGGAACCGGTTGATGAACGCACCATCCCGATCGAGCAACGGCCCAAGGTAACTGTCGCCGCCTTGCTGTCGCTGACCGGCCAGAACGCCGCGGCCGGAATCCAGATGCTGCGCGGCTACCGGATTGCCGCGGAGGCGCTAAATCAGGACGGCATCACCGTTGACGACCGGCTTTCGAGTCTGGAACTGATCATCTACGATGATGAGTCCGATCCCAACCGCGCTGGTGAACTGGCCGAGCAAATCGCCAAGGAGCACGATCAAGTGCGCGCCCTGCTGGCACCCTACTCCTCTTTGGTGGCCCGGCCGGCGGCGATCGCCGCGGCACGCCACGCGCTGCCGGTGCTGGCGCCGGCTGCTTCGGCAGCCGGCTTCGGCCCGGCGCTGCCGGATGGCGTGATGCTGATGCAGGCACCGCCGGCGGTGCACCTGCTGCCAGCATTGGAGTTGCTCTTTAACCGCGCCGAGCAACAGGGAATCGAAGCGGCAAATCTTGCCATCGCGCTGGCCTGGCAGCCGGATCCGCATTCGGCCGCAGTCGCCGCCGGATTTTCCGAAGTGCTCGCCCGGCGGGGCCTGCCGCCACCGCAACTGATCCATCTGGCCGCGGCTGCCAGTCAGTTTGCAATTGAAACTGATGCCGCCAGCCAGGCCGATGCCCTGTTCGTGGCCGGCTACGGCGCCGGGGCAGCCCGGATCATCGAGCATCTGCAAAAAACCGGCCGCCGGCCGCAGATCATCGCGCTCACCCACTGCGCGCTCGGCAAGATAGGATCAATTGCACCGCGCATTGCATCCGGAGCGCTGTGTCTGCGTCACTGGCAGCCGGAAGCCAGATATCCGGGACGCCAGCCGCTGGCCGGGCGCGCCTTCGTTTCCGGTTACCAGTTGCGGCACGGCCGCCAGCCCACCCATCGTTCGGCGGCGGCCGCCGCCGCAATCCTGGTCATCGCCGATGCGCTGCGCAGGGTTGAAAACGATCAGGCTGACGACTTGCAGCAGGCGCTGGCTGCTACCGATCTGGCAACCTTCTACGGTCCGATCCGCTTCAATGCGCGCGGCATCAACGACCGCAAGCCGATGATCATCGCGCAGTTGCAGTTCGGCAAGTATGTGCCGGTCTGGCCGGCGGCGGCCGCCGCCGGTGATCTTGTCGATGCCGGCAGCCGGCTGGCCGGCGGCAAATAGGAATCGGGACGGTTTTATGGTATAATAGAAAAGAAAAGAGTATCCGCACTTGAAGGGAGGATGATCAATGCACCAGCCAGCAACAGCAGCAGGCCGCGCCGCCGTCTTGCGCGGCTGCCGATAAAAGAGGTCAACAGTGGCTATTGAAGGTTTGCCAAACGCAGCGGTAGTTGTTCCGAGTTCAACGGTAACCGGAGCGGATCCGGCCACCGTTGGCAGCGGCGAATCGGCAAAGGCTGCAGTCGTTTCCTCGGAAAGCAACAACGGCGTACACAGCACCGGCAATATCAGCGCCAGCACGACGACCGGCAACCCGGATCAGATCGAGCGGCCGGGTCTGCAAAACCCGAAAATCGCCAACGGCCCGGCAAACGACGCTTACCAGTTGCTCGCCGCGCTCACTGGCAGCAACAGCGCCGAACCGAGCCAGTTGCTCGATGCGCTTGCCAACCAGGCCGGCAACGCGCCGAAAGCCTTCAATGACGCCTATCGCGGCAAGCTGGACTTGGCGCTGAACCGGCAGATCGCATCCTTGAGCCAAAACGAACTCAAGCAGGCGGTGGCGCGTCTGGACAGTCCGGCGACCCGGGCGCTGCTGGCAACCTTGCACGAGGGAGCCGGGGTAACCGGACTAAAAAACCGCAACCTCACCGAACAGGTGCTGCGCCAGATGGCCAACCAGCTGCATCAGTTGCAAAGCCGTCTCGGGGTAAGCAAGGCGGACGCGCAACCGGCAGCCGCCGAACTTGCCGAAGCCAGAGTCAAGATCGATGAATTCATCAGCAAATTCGACCAGTCACTGGACATCCAGAAGGGAACCCTGAATCAGGAGCAAGCATACGATATTTCGGCCAACCGGCAAATATGCGACAAGCAGGCGCTGAACAACCTGGCTGCCAGCGAGAGTCATCCGCATGTGTGCGAGCAATTCTGCAAGGATGTCGTGCGCGATCACTACATAATCGAACATGCCGACGGGCGCCGGGAATTCCTGATTCCGCCCGACAGCCGCAGCGAAGGCAGCGAACGGGCAGCCGACCGGCTGCTTGAATTTTGCGGCAACGACTCGGACAAGGCCTTGCTGATCTCGCGGCTGGCAAATCAGGCAACCATAGCCGGAGCCGAATGCCTGTCGCTGGGCATGGCCGGCAAACTGGACTTGCCCGGTGCCGAATCCGGTCTGCCGCACGCGCTGCAGTCAGGATACAGCGATACAACTTACCTGATCAAGCAAAACTCCGACGGCAGCTATTCGGTATCCGCCGATCAGTTTTCGCAGCTGGCGCTGGCCAAGGATACCCTGTCCGATGCGAGCACGCCGCTCAACGCCAATGTTTCCCAATTTGCCACCAGCACCACCATCAATGTCAGCGCCGACAACAGTGCCAGTTTCGGCAGCCTTGACTACGAACTGACTCTTGCACCATTGCCGGCTGCCGAAGCCGACCGCGACGACATCGATTTTTTCAGCAACCGCCAGCAAACCGCACTCAGAAACGATGCAGTGGCCGAACGCTACGGCGTTGACCCGCTGAACGAGTTCTCAACTCTCGGCGCCGACATTGGCCAGGCGCGGGAACTGGCCAACAACCAGGATGCCAGCGCGCTGCGCAACGCGATCGAATCATCGGGCATCGACGATGCCGCCAAGCAGATCCTGCTCAGCCGCCTCGAATTCGCCGCCGAAGCCCGCATCGAGATCGACGCGCTGATTGCCAGCGGTACCGCCGAAGGCGCTGATCAGGCGATCTTGCGCGCCGGTGACCTCAACAGCGATCTGCGCCTGTTGCAGCAGGATCTGAGCGTCAAACTGCAAGCCTGGAGCGACAACGGCAACAACCAGCAACTGGCAACCCTGACTGCGGCGACTTTTGCCGCCCTCGGCGGCGCCACTGCCGAACTGGAGGGTGTCGCCGCCGATCTTGCCGCGGCTCTTGACGATGCCCGCGGCGATCTGAATCAGGTCGCCGCCAATTCGCTGCTGGCTCGATCCGAAAACGCGATCCAGCACGCGGAGGCCAGCATCGTCGCGCTGTTTAGGATAATCGCCGAAGTACATACAGACGGCGCAAGTGAAGCCCCCGAGCAACTCACCGAATTGCTCGCCGAGGCGCAGCAGCGGCTGGCGCAGGCCAAGGCAAACCACGAGGAAGTCCAATCCGGCGGTGCCACCAATCGGGCGGCCGGCGCCGGCACAACCGACAGTAATGAGCGGCAGCAACTGCAGCGGCAACTGGCAGCCAGCCTGGCCCGCGGCGAAAAGCTGCCGGAGATTCACCCGCAACTCACCGAAGCGAACATCTTTCAGGCCCGCGTCGATCATCTGCGCAATTCGAATCCGGAACTGACCGGAGCGCTGGAAAAATTCGAACGCTACTTCGCGCAGTCGGCCGAGGAGGCCGGCAACAACCACAGCTGGCAGAAGCTCAACAAGACGGTCAATGACATCGATGATCTGGGCAATCTGCATCAGCTCACCAGCACCATCGTTCCGGCCAAGCAGTTCGAAGCCGGCTTTGCCGATTACGGCGGCTACGGCAACGGCGTCGGTGCCCACTCGCGCACCAGCGGCTTGCACCTGAGCAACCTGGCCAGCACCAAACTGGCCAATTCTGCCGGCAAGACGGTATTTTCCGGCCTCAGGCACGGGATCATCGACGCCTACACGATCACCCCGAAGAAACTGGCCAAGCTTACCGACGACCGGCTGGCGCAACTGCACGCCAACACCCTGGCCGGCGATGCGCAATGGAACCAATGGGCGGCGGCGCATGGCGGCGGTTCGACCAAGGCGGATATCGAACTCATCCGCGGCAACTCGGATGCGGCCAAGCTGGCCACCGATCGGGCACGCGAGATCGCCAACCTGAACGCGGCCAAGGAGCTGGTGCGTGCGGCAATAGTCGACAACCAGTTTCTCTACCAGAGTGCAACCAGCGGCCAGCCGGTAGATGTCACCCTCGATTCGGTTTCGCTGGTCACCCCGGACTACGCCCGCAGCCTGCTGGGCATGTCCGGCAGCGAACGGGAAATGCAGGCCGGCCAGCGAGCGGCACTGGCCGAGTTGACCCGCCAGCCATTTGATCTGCAACTGCGCGACAAAAATGGCAACCCGCACACGGTAACGGTCAAGCTCGATGCCCGCGACTTCAACTTCGGGGTAAACTCCTATTCGCTGACCAAGGGTTCCAAGGTACCGTTTTTCAAGAAACTGATGGGCTGGGACGCTGCCGATAAGCGCAACAGCGAACTGCTGACCAAGATGATCGGCCCGATCAACGATCCGGCACTCGGCGGCGAGGTCGGGCAGGTGCTCAAATTTCTGGAAGAAGGGGTAGCCCCCGACAACATGAGTCCGCAGGTGCTGAACGCGTTGGCCGGCGGGGCCGACGACGCCTTCGCTGACAGCGGCACCCGCGCGCGGGCGATCCGCTTGCTGGCCGGGCACATCAAGGAACTCTACCGCAGCGGCGAACACCGGATTGCCGGCATCGAGCCTTACAAGCTGGT
>JAPORI010000129.1 GCA_026710225.1 Betaproteobacteria bacterium | reverse complement strand
TGAGGTTCCGGCTCGTGCCCTGCATGGTGCCCAGACCCAGCGGGCGGTGGAAAATTTCCCGATATCCGGGCAGCGAATGCCAGCTGAGTTTGTGCGTTCCCTGGCCCTGGTCAAGTGGGCGGCCGCCGAGAGCAATGCCCAATTGGGGCTGCTGCCCAAAAAATTCGCCCGACCGATTGCCGCCGCGGCGCTGTGTGTCTGGGAGGGCGAGCACTCTGATGAGTTCCCGGTTGACGTCTTTCAGACCGGTTCCGGCACCAGTTCGAACATGAACATGAACGAGGTGCTGGCGAATCTGGCTTCGCAGCGGATCGGCGCCAAGGTCAGTCCCAATGATCATGTCAATATGGGGCAAAGCAGCAACGACGTGATTCCGACCACCATTCACGTTGCGGCGGCAATTGCACTGCGCAGCCGGCTGCTGCCCGAACTCAAGGGTCTGGCGCGTGCTCTGGCGCGCAAGGCGCGCAGTGTGCGGCGGCAGGTCAAGACCGGGCGCACCCATCTTATGGATGCGATGCCGGTGCGCATGGACCAAGAGATTGATGCCTGGCGCACCCAGATTGAAAAAAGCGCCGAGCGTCTGGAAGCGGTGATGCCGCGCCTGTGCCAGCTGGCGCAGGGGGGTACTGCGGTTGGCTCCGGGATAAACGCCCATCCGCGCTTTGCAATGCTGTTTGCGCGCACGCTGGGCAAGAAAACCAAAATCAGGTTTGTACCCAACCCCTCATTTTTCGAGGCGCTTGCCTGTCAGGATACCGCGGTTGAGTTGTCCGGTCAGCTCAAGACAACCGCGGTCGGATTCATGAAGATTGCCAATGATTTGCGCTGGATGAACAGCGGGCCGCTGGCCGGTCTGGGCGAGATCGAGCTTGCCGCCTTGCAGCCGGGGTCGTCGATCATGCCCGGCAAGGTCAATCCGGTAATCCCGGAGGCTGCGGCGATGGTCGCCGCCCAGGTGATTGGCAATGATGCAGCGATCACCACAGGCGGAGGATCGGGAAACTTCCAGCTCAATGTGATGCTGCCGCTAATCGCCCGCAACCTGCTTGAGAGCATCCGCCTGCTGGCGGCAACTGCGCCGCTGCTGGCGGCGACGGTTGCCGGCTTCAAGGTGCGCACCGATCAGTTGCGCGAGCCGCTGGCGCGCAATCCGATTCTGGTTACCGCCCTCAATCCGGTAATCGGCTATCTGAAGGCGGCCGAGATTGCCAAGGCCGCCTACCGCCAGGGACGGCCGGTAGTGGATGTGGCCGCCGAAATGACCGACATCCCCCGGCGCGACCTGGAAAAGTTGCTCAATCCGGCCGATCTGACCAAAGGCGGCATATCCGGCTAGAAAAGGTTGTAAAATAACGCCCGTCATGGCTGGATACGAGGGCTTGCCGAAAAAGACCATTGCTTGCGCGACCTGCGACAACTGGGACGCGGACAAGCGCTTTCCGTCCCGCAACCGGCAGGAGGTCCTCTACGAGACCTATCAAAAGGGCAAGTGTTTCGGGATGCAGTACATGGGCGAGTGGACCACCCCCCGCTTTCGCTGCAAGAACTGGAAGGTCTGGCGCAAGATGCAAAGCAAGACCAAGATGTTTGATCACTACGTTACCGAAGAGGCGCTGAAGGCCCGCGAGATCGACGAATCGGATTTGGAGCACCAGAAAGCCGAGGAAGAGGCAATTCGCCGCTCCGACTAGGCTTTTCAGCCCGCCCGGCCGAATTGTTATCGCCGGTCTAGTTCTTGAGATTTTTTGCCAGTACTGTCGCGTTGCGCGGCGAGTCGGTGGCGCGTCTTCTTTCCGGCGGCAGTTCGGATGCGTCCGCATCGGCAAAGCCGCGGCCGATCAGCCAGTCGCGGGCCTGGGTTGATACCGCCAGCAGCCGGCGCACTCCCTCCTCCTGCGCCTTGCGTTCGCAGTATCTGAGCAGCAACTCGCCGCGGTCCTGATTCATGCTGTCGGGGCGCACCGCCAGCGAGCGCAACTCGGCCCGGTTGTCCGGCAGCAATTCCAGCGCCGCACAGGCGACGATGGCGCTGTCGTGCGCCAGCACCACGAAGCGATCGATGCTGGCAGCAATCTCCTCGATGCTGCGCTCGGCTACTGCACCGGATTCGATGCCCGGGGCGAGCAGTTCGGCTATGGCCGGGACATCATCGAGCTTGGCCGGGCGAATCGAATCAAACCGATCGCGACTTACCATGGCCGCGACCCCGTCCGGGCTGAGCAGCTCGAGCAGCACGCCGCCGTCGGTTTGCTCGCCAATCAAATGCACCCGATCGACGCCGCTTTCAATCGCCTGCACCGCCGCACTGAGCAGTTCGCGGGTGGCGGCTGCATCCTGTTGCTCGCTGATGCGCTTTTTGACTTGCTCGCCGGTCAGATCGCGAAAGCCCAGTGCATCGATGGTCTCCTGACTGGTCAGCACGATAATCTTGTCGGCTTCGGTTGCCGCGGCTATTGCCAGAGTTGCATCGATTGCCGGAACCAGCAGCCGGCTGCCGTCGGCGGCAAATCCGATTGCAGGCAGCACTGCAACGGCACCGGCATCGAGCAGCCCTCTGGCGCTGGTCGCATCGGCCTTCGGGTTGCAGCCGCGCTCGTGCATGTCAACGCCGTCAATTGTCCCGATCCGGCGGGCGGTTAGCAGGTTGCCGCCGGCGGCGGTTGCCCCCGGAATCTTTCCCGGTGCTCCGGCTGCGAGCAGTTGCTCGATGCGGTCGCGGATCCGGGCAGCGCGGCTGCCAATGCCGGCCAGCATCTTTTTGTCCACCGGTCCGGGTTCGCAGGCGATCTCGAATACGATTGCAAGGCGGATTGAGCATATATGGCGCAAGATGAGCAAGTCGGCAAGCAGCGCTCCCAGCCGCGCCTGCCGGGCCAGGGTGGCTCCGATCTGCACCACGAAAGTCCGGGCGCGGTGGGTTTGCAGGTAGGGGGCGGCATCGCGCAACGCCCTGACAATGCTGCTGCTTGCCATCAGGCCGCCTGGGCGGCGTTGGCGAGCCTGCGACAGGCTTCCTGCACGGTTTTGCGATCGGTGCCGAAATTCAGGCGCATGAATGAATTATCGCCGTACTGGGCGCCGGGCGACATGCCCAGCCGGTGTCTGATGAAATGGGCGCTTGCATCGGCAAGATTGAGGGCGCTGACATCCATCCAGGCCAAGTAGGTTGCGGCCAGATGCGGCATCGATATGCCGTCGATCGCCGCGATCGCCTCACTAATCAGATCGCGATTGGCGCGCAGGTGATCGATAAGCTGTTTTAGCCACTCGTCGCAGTTTCCGCTCCAGGCTGCCTGGCCGGCGGCCATTCCCAGAGGGTTGAGTTGGTCGATTACCTGCCCGCGGGCCGCCTGTCGGTAACGGTTGCGCAGTTTTTCATCCTCGATTACCACCACCCCGAAATTCAGCCCGGGCAGGTTGAAGGCCTTGCTCGGACTTTGCAGAGTGATCGTGCGCCGGCTGATTTCCGGCGCCAAAGATGCGATTGGAAAGTGCCGGCAATCGCGCTCGAGGATGAGATCCGCGTGCACCTCGTCGGCGCAAATCAGCCAGTCGCCGGCTTCGGCCGCCGCGGCCAGCGCTTCCAGTTCCTTGCGGCCAAAAACCTTGCCATTGGGATTGTGGGGGTTGCACAGCATCAGGATGTCGGCACCGCCGCCGGCCGCCGCGGCCGCCGCCGGATCATCGAGCAGCCAGCTGCCGGTGGTTTGGTCAAGACGAAAACCAACTTCGATCATCCTCTTGCCAGCCCAGGCCGGCGCGTTGCGAAAGGCGGTGTAGATTGGCCGGGGAGTGACAATGCCGCCGCGCTCCAAGCCATTCATCCGGCATACGGTGTGCAGGGCTACCCCCAGTCCGGGGGAAAACGTTATCCACTCCGGTTCGATCTGCCAGCGCCAGCGGCGCTGAAAATAGGTGCAGACGACTTCCGGCAACTCTGTGTTCGGCAGCGAGTATCCGAATACTGAGTGTTCGACCCGTTCCCGCAGAGCCTCGATAATCGGCGGTGCGGCCGGAAAGTCCATGTCGGCAACCCACATCGGCAGGATGTCGCTGCCGGCATATTTCTGCCATTTCATGCTGTCGCTGCCGGTGCGCTCGGCGCGTTGCGAAAAGAGGCTCATCGGCAATCGGGGCGGGGAGAAAGAAGCGAGATTCTACCAGCGGCTTGCCGGGTTGCTTGCCCGGCTGCCGGATGCTTTTTTAGTGTCGGTGGGCCTGGCCCACTGCGGCAATCGCCTCGGCTGCCGGTTCGTCAAGACCAAGCAACTGGAAAGAGGGAACTCCCAGCCGGTCGATGACGGTGATTATGTTCGAATGGGCGAATTCCCCGTCCGGGGTTGGCTGGTAGCGCACTCCCAGCGCCAGCGCCAGCTGTTGGGCGGCCTCGTCGTCGGCAGTGAGCACGCTCCATTCCTGCTTGTCGATCCCGCGCTCTTGCCGGTAAGAATTGATTTTTTCCGGCGTGTCGCGTTGCGGATCAAAGGAGAACAGCACGAAGCGGGTGTCGGCGCGCACCGCCTCATCCAGCCCGTCGTATATCTCCATCATTTTGCCGACGATCAGCGGGCAGGCGTATTCACAGGAAGTGTAGATCATTGCCGCCACCAGCGGATGCGGGCCAAGGTCGGCAATTTGCAGTTGCTCTCCATCGCTGTCGGTCCACACCGCATCGAGCTGGTGCAGTGAATCGGATGCAAAGTCACCAGTCGGCGGCAACTCGTGGTGGTGGTGATGCTTGATGCCGGCTCCGGCACCAATCTGGTCAATCGCCTGGCCGACGATCTGATCGGCCGGCGTTTCCTGATACTGATGCTGGGCGCTTGCAACATTGGCAAGCAGCACGGCAGCGGCGGTCAACAGCATTTTTTCGGACATGACCGGCTAATTTTATTACATCCGCCGCCCCCTCGGTGTGCCGGGCCGCGCTGGTTGCGATCATCGCTTCGGGCAGCGAGCCGGATTCAGCGGGCCTGATTTTGCATCTGCCTACCGCCGGACGGCTGCCGGATGCAGGTAGAATCTTGTTTTCGCGGCCAAAACCGGACGCGAAAGCACGATTACCATCATGTCCGCGTCAAGACCGTTGCACATCATAATTCTGGCCGCCGGCGAGGGCACCCGGATGGGTTCGTCGCTGCCCAAGGTTCTCCATCAAGTCGGCGGCAAGACCATGATCGAGCGGGTGCTGGCCACCGCAACCAGTCTCAAGCCGGATCGGATTCATGTCGTGATCGGCGCCGGTGCCGCCCAGGTTAAAAAAGCGGTCGTTGGCCAGGAAAGGCTGGCGAAAAAAGTCTTTTTCCGCCTGCAACGGCGGCGGCTGGGCACTGCTGATGCCTTGCAGTGCGGTATGCGTGGCCTGACCGGCTCCGGCGTGGTGCTGGTGATGCACGGTGATGTGGTGATGCTAGCCAGCGCGTCGCTGCGCCGGCTGGTGGCGCAGGCACGAGCCGGCGCCTATGCCAACCTGACCATGCGGCCGTCGACTCCGACCGGCTACGGTCGGATCATCCGCGCTGCGGCCGGCCAGCCGGTAGCGATAGTCGGGGAGAAGGATGCAAGCGCCGCCCAGCGGCGCATCGGCGAATGCGATGCCGGGCCGGTGGCGGTGCCGCTGGCCTGGCTCAGGCAAAACATAGCCAGGATCGGCTACGGCCGCAAACAAAAGGAGCGCATGCTTCCCGATCTGGTTGCGCGGGCGGCTGCCGATGGCCTTGCGGTCAAAACCGTCGAGGTTGCCGAGGACGAGGCGGCGGGAATAAATTCACCGGCGCAACTGGCCGCGGTGCAGGCGCGCCTGGGGGCGCAGCGGCTGGCTGCGCTTGCCGCCAGGGGGGTGGTGTTTTCCGCAATCGAATCAGTAAGTCTGCGCGGCAGCTTGCAGGCTGCCGCCGGCGTCTACATCGACCGCAATGTCGTGTTTGAAGGCGATGTGCGCCTGGCAGCCGATGTGAGCATCGCCCCCTATTGCCTGATTAGAGACTCGAAACTGGGTGCCGGCACCAGGGTTGAAGCGTTTTGTCATGTTGCCGGGACGCAAGCCGGCCGCAACTGTGAAATCGGCCCCTATGCCCGGCTGCGCAGCAAGACTGAGCTGGCCGACCGGTCGCGGATTGGCAACTTCGTCGAGGTTAAAAATGCCGATCTTGGCCGGCGGGCCACCGCCAAGCATCTGGCCTATCTGGGTGATGTCAGCCTGGGCGAGCATGTCAATATCGGTGCCGGCACCGTCTTTTGCAACTATGACGGTACCAACAAGCATCATTCGCAAGTCGGCAAGCGGACGATGATCGGCGCCGGAACGATGCTGGTCTCACCGGTCAAGGTGGGGGATGATGCCCAGGTGGCAGCCGGATCGGTGATCACCAGGGATGTTGGCTGCGATCAACTGGCTTTCGCTCGGGCTCGGCAGACAACGATCAGGCGCCCCGGCAAGCCGGCTGCTGCTGCCAAGGCCGGCGCTCGTATCCGCCGGCGACCTAAAAGGAAGTAGCGGCCCCGAGGCAGCTAGTTCTGGTGCCAGGGCAGGCCGTGGAAGCGCCAGCCGTTGGAGCGGCTGCGCTGCTTGTCGGTGTTCAGGTCGCCCTCGAAACCCTCGAGAATGTTGAACGCCTTCTTGTAGCCGGCGCTGTGGGCGGCAAGGGCGGCATGATGCGAACGCACTCCTGAGCGGCAGATGAACAGCACCGGCGTCTCCTCGTGGATGTCGATGTTCTTTAGCTCGTCGATGAACTTGTCGTTGATGCTCATTTCCGGCCAGACCTGCCACTCGATTTCAACCGCCTTGGGTATCCTGCCCACATAGTTGAGTTCGGGCCTGGTCCTGACATCGACGATCACCGAATCGGCGACTTCATTGACATAGGCGAGAGCCTCCGGCGGGGTGAAGGCACCCGCGTAGGGCAGGTTGAGTTTTGCGGCTTTTTCGGCCGCGAGCTGAGCGAGTTTTTCCTGATTCATCTGCTTGGTCCGGTTGGTTTGGCAAAAGACGGCCTCCATTTTAAACCCGGCCGGCTTTGCCGGTTAATTAATCGGCATCCTGGGTCGCGGCAAGCAGGCTTGCGTGCGCAAAGGCCTTTTGTGCAGCCGATTCCCGTTCAAACGACTTGAACTGTCTTTGCAGCTCGCCGACATCAACATCGCTGTCGCGGCCGGCTGTCGAATCGACCAGCAGCCGGCCCGCCGTATCGAGAATTTCCAGGGCGTTGGCAAGCCAGTTGCGCACATTCCTGTCCTCCACTGATGAAAACAGCTGCTTGTTGCTGCTCATGTCAACATAGGGGTTGCCGCCGCCGGGTATTCCGAAGGCGCGCAGCGATGATTTTTCCAGCGGCCTGAGTTCCTCGGTTACCGGTGCATATCTTGTCTCCATCACATTGGCGATCACCTTTGCCGCCGTCTGAATGTTGCCGGCCAGTTTCTCCCTTCTATCGGTTGCCAGGTCCGGGTGGGCGGCGAGTGCATCCAGGGCCAACCTTTTGTTCTTGAGCGCTTCCAGTGTCTGGGCCGGGTCGATGATCTTCTTGACTGGATGGTCGCCCTTTTTGCTCAGCGCCTCTTGCAGTTCGGGTACCTCGCCGGTCAGCTCGGCAGTCTCGTTTGTTATCCGGCTGCGGGTTTCGGGAACTGTTGCCAGCGCGTCTTGAAACTTGGCAACCGCCTGCATCCACAGGCTGCTGTTGGGCTGGTTTTCGCTAGCCGATGTGCCGGCGGCAGTGGCCGCCGCCGGCAAAAAGAAATTCTTGATCACGTTGACCAGCGAGATGATGGCGCCCAGGATGCCGCCTCGTTTTGCCTGATTTACCGATTGACTGATCTCGGCCGACGATACGGCCGGCGTTTGCGGTTGGGACGGTGTGCCAGATGCAACTGTGGCATTCCTGGCTGCAACTTCGCTGGCCGGCAAAGCGGCAGCCGGCCCGGCTGTGCGCTCGGATGGTTTTTGTTGCGCCGGCAGTGGTTGCGCATCATCCGGATCAACATCAAAAGTCAGCGCAGCATCGCCGTCTTGCAGCGAAGAGGCCTCTTCGTTTATCAGCTTCCACTGATCGATTGCCACCGGCTCGCCGGCATCGCTGGCTTGTTGATTGCTGTTGACTACTTCAACCTGCTGGCCTTTGAAGTCGGCCGGGTTCTGATTGGCGCCGGGCGAATCCGGTGCGCTCGGTGTGCCGGCGGTTCCTGCCGGATCGATGCCGGCAGTGCTCATCGGCGCTGCTGTCGGCAGCCGGCAGTTGCAGCGCAACCGCCGGGCCGGCCGCCCGTATCGCTCAGTGATTTGCGCTCTTGCATGTGAACCCCCTTTCTGGGCAGAATGTCTACATCTATTATACCACAAAACCGGCCGCCGGCGCAAAAGGAGCCAATTCGCTCAGGTTTTCGTGCCGGCGGAGGCCTTCAGCAGTCGATGAACGGGCGTTGCAGGATGTTCAGATAGGGTGCAAATAGCAACAGCTTGTTGCGTTTGCCAACGGAGACTTTTTGCAGGATTTGCAGACGCTCCAGATCCTTGGCGGTGTTGCTTGCGGTTGTATAGACGACTTGCAGATGGTTGGCAATGTCGGCTATTTCAAGGGATGGACTTGCAAATGCATAATCGAGCAAGCGCAGATTGTTGCGGGCCCGATTCCCGGTTTCGGCGCGTATTTTCTTTTCGAGGCGGCTTTTCAAATCGAGGGTTTGCTGCAATGTATCGCTTGAAAACAGTGCCACTTGCTCTATCCCTTCCAGAAAAAAAAGCAGCCAGCCGGCCAGGTCGTTGTGCCTGTGTACCCGGGTGAGCTTGTCATAGTAGATTTGTCGGTGCTTTTCGAAGAACACCGAAATATACAGCAGCGGCTTGTCCAGCAGGCGGTTGGCAAGCAGAAAAAGAACAATCAGCATCCGCCCCACTCGGCCATTGCCGTCGAGAAAGGGGTGGATTGCCTCGAACTGGTAGTGGGCAATGCCAATCCTGACCAGTTCCGGCAGCGGGTGCTCCTTGTCGTTGAGAAACTTTTCCAGATCCGCCATCAGATCGGCGATGTGCAGATGGCGGGGCGGAACGAAGACGGCTGTTTGCAGCGAATTGCCGCCAATCCAGTTCTGGCTCTTTCTGTACTCGCCCGGTGCCTTGTTGGTCCCGCGCCGGGAAGACATCAAAATGGCATGTGTCTCCCTTATTAGCCGATTGGCTATCGGCAGTTGACCAAGTCGGGCAACTGCCTGATTGAGCGCCTTGATGTACAGTTGCACTTCCTGCCAGTCGTCGCGCTTTTCGATTGGAATGTGCTTTTCTTTCTTGAAACTGTCGCTGATGGTGGTCTGGGTGCCTTCTATCCTGCTGGACGAAGTTGCCTCCGGAAAGGAAATGCAGTTTATGAACAAGTCGATGTTGGGCACCAGTTTGGCCATGCTGTTGAGAGTGCCCAAGGCATGGGAAGCCTTTTCCAGCTGCTGATGCAGCAACGGACTGTCTATTTCAAGGGGCTGGTTGAGCAGGGCGGGGCGAAAAAAGCTGCCATCCCCTTCCGTCTCAAAAGAACCGGCCTGATATTCGGACAGTTTCATGCCGATCCGAGCGCGCAAATTGCGATCAACAGGGACAATGCCGATAGAAATGATTGGGAAA
This sequence comes from Betaproteobacteria bacterium, assembly GCA_026710225.1. Classification (GTDB taxonomy): domain Bacteria; phylum Pseudomonadota; class Gammaproteobacteria; order Tethybacterales; family Tethybacteraceae; genus JAPORI01. Next base: position 416 of record JAPORI010000129.1, on the reverse strand, counting down.
CCGCCCGCATATTTGTCATTTTATCACGAAAAAGTGGAATAAGGCAATTCTTATTCCATTCTCGTGTGATAATCCAGGGCATTATTCCATTTTGTCGCAAAAAAGCAGAATAAGGCAATTCTTATTCCATTCTCGTGTGATAACCCGGCATTTTATTCCATTTTGCCAAAGAAAAGTGGAATAAGGCTTCGGGTTTCCTAGCAACAGGTCAACAATCCGCAGAACTGCTTATTTAGCCGGGAAAGCGTCTGAAAATCCTTGTGTAGGCGGTTCGACTTCGCCCTTGGCCAGCCAACCAAGACGGCAAGATGGCGATGGACCTGTATCACACTAAAGGATCCAGGAAAAAGGACTGGCAGGAGGCAGTGGCGGGAGCGCCGCGCCCGGCTCGCCCCCTTCCGAGCGCCGGTCCGTGC
>JAPORI010000114.1:8612-10294 GCA_026710225.1 Betaproteobacteria bacterium | reverse complement strand
AAGCCGGTGGCAGTATCATCGAGGTAACCAGCAGCGATGAGGATGTTGATGCTTGATCATTTTGCGTCGCTTTTCCCACAGCCAAATTGCCGCCCACATCCGAATGCCCATTGAGACAAGGCCGGGCGGCGTTTCCCGTGCTGCAATCTACCCGTTTGCAGGGCCGATAAGTTATAATTGTCGGCTAGCCTTCCATTCGTCGGAGAAAGCAAAGTGGATGAAATTCAAGAGCGAGTAATAAAGACCGTTTCCTCCCAGTTGGGGATGGAAGAGGCCAAGATCACCCCCGAGATGAAGTTCGTTGATGATCTGGGTGCCGATTCCCTTGACACGGTCGAGTTGGTCATGGCGCTGGAAGACGAGTTCGAAATCGACATTCCTGACGAGCAGGCCGAGAAGATAGCGAGCGTCGGCGAGGCTGTCAAGCACATCAGCGCAGCTATCAGCGGCAAAGACAAGGACAGTTCCGGCGGCAGTTGATGCGCGGGCGCCGGGTTGTCGTAACCGGCCTGGGAATCGTATCGCCGGTCGGGTCCACGGTCGATGAGGCCTGGGCGGGGATTGTCGCCGGCAAGTCCGGGATTGCCGGCATAACCCGTTTCGATGCGTCCGACTATCCGTGCCGGATCGCCGGGGAGGTCGCTCCCTATCAGGATCATCCCCGTTTCGGGGTCAAGGAGGCGCGGCGGGCTGACTTGTTCGTCCGCTACAGCCTGGCCGCGGTCTGGCAGGCGCTTGGCGATGCCGGTCTGGCCGCCGGCGATGGCTTCGATCCGCAGCGAGCCGGCGTGTCGATAGGCACCGGAATCGGCGGCCTGCCGCACATCGAGGCGCAGCATGATGTGCTGATCAAAAGCGGCCCCAAGCGCGTATCGCCGTTTTTCGTTCCCGGAGCGATCATCAACATGGCTTCCGGCTGGGCTTCGATGCTGCACGATCTGCGCGGCCCCAATCTTGCCTTTGCAACCGCCTGCACGACCGGCACCCACTGCATAGGCGCCGCTGCCCGCCACATTGCCTACGGCGACGCCGAGATGATGGTCGCCGGCGGTTCGGAGGCGGCGATATCGCCGCTGTCGCTGGCCGGCTTCGCCTCGGCCCGCGCCCTGTCGCTGCGCAACGACGATCCGACCAAGGCGAGCCGGCCGTTTGATGCCAATCGGGACGGCTTCGTGCTCGGCGAAGGATCGGGGATCATGGTGCTCGAAGAACTCGAACATGCCAAGGGGCGCGGTGCGTCGATATACTGCGAGTTGGCCGGATACGGAATGAGCGGCGACGCCCATCACATTACTGCGCCGCCTGATGACGGAGACGGTGCCTGCCGGGCGATGAGTGCCGCGCTCGCCGATGCCGCTCTTGCGCCTGATGACATCGATCATGTCAATTCGCACGGCACTTCCACCCCGCTTGGGGATGTCGCCGAGACCCGGGCGATCCGCCGGCTGTTTGCCGAGCACGCCGACAGTCTGCTGGTGAGCGCGACCAAGTCGATGACCGGCCATCTGCTTGGCGGTGCCGGCGGCATCGAGGCGCTTTTCGCCGCCCTGGCGATCGCCAAGGGCAAGGTTCCGCCTACAATCAATCTTGAGCAGCCGGGGGACGGTTGCGATCTGAATTATGTTGCCGGCAACGAAGCCATCACCTGCGAGGTTAAAGCAGCGATCTCCAATTCGTTTGGA
>JAPORI010000114.1:0-8580 GCA_026710225.1 Betaproteobacteria bacterium | reverse complement strand
GATTTGGAGGCACCAATGCAACTGTCGTCTTCACCCGGCACTAGCAGGCGGGCGCCATGAAGCTCGAAAGCCTGTCGCTGGCCGGTTTCAAGTCCTTTGCCGATCGCACCGTGATCCGGCTCGATCGCGGCCAGATCGCGGTGGTCGGCCCCAACGGCTGCGGCAAGTCGAACATAGTCGATGCCCTGCGCTGGATCATGGGCGAGACCCGAGCCAGCCAGTTGCGCCAGGAGACCAGCCGCGACATCATCTTCGCCGGTGCATCGGGCCGCCGGCCGGCCGACTGGTGCAGCGTCGAGCTGCGGCTGAGCAACGACGGCAGCCGCGATCTGGGCATGTGGACCGATGTTGCCGAGATCGTCATCAAGCGCCAGATCGAGCGCGACGGCGAGTCGCAGTTCTTCATCAACGGCCAGCGGGTGCGGCGTCGCGATGTTGCCGACCTGTTTGCCGGCACCGGTGCCGGCGCCCGCTCCTACGGCGTGGTCGAGCAGGAGCAAGTCACCCAGCTGGTGCAGTCCGAACCGCAGCGGCTGCGCTCCCATCTTGAGGAGGCTGCCGGTGTTGCGGTCTACAAGAGCCGCCGGCGCGAGACCGAGCGGCGTCTGGAAATCACCGCGGCGAACATGACCCGTCTGGGCGATCAGGAAGCCGAGATCAGCAAGCAGGCCGAAGGGTTGGAGCGTCAGGCCAAGCAGGCGGTGCGCGCCCGCGAACTCACCGAGCAGCACAAAGGCGCCCAGGCCCTGGAAGCAACCCTGCGTCTTGAAGCCGCCCAGGCGCGGGCGCAGGCGGCTGATGAAGAGGTGGTGCAGGCGCGCACGCAGTTGGAGGGCGAACGCAAGATGCATGAGCAGGCGCGCAGCCGGGAGGATGCCGCCCGGCGCGAGCGCGAGCAGGCAAACCGCACCCACAATGCCGCCCTCGGCCAGCAATACAAGGCGGCCGGCGATCTTGAACTGCTGCGCAACCGGCAGCGGGAAGCCGCCCAGGCCCGCCTCAGGGATGAAAACGAGATCAAGGCCGCCGAAGAATCCTGTCGCCTGGGCGAACAGGCCCAGCAGCAGTTGCGCACCAGCATTGCCGAGCTGGAAAGTTCATTGGCCGACTACGGCAAGACCGAATCTTCGGCCAGCCGCAGCGTCGAGCAGATCGGCAGCGAGGTTGCCTCCCATCAGCAGCGCATCGCTGATGCCAAGGAAGAGCTTGTCGGTGCCGAGCAACAGGCGGCCGCGGCGGCAACCCGGCGCAATGAGGCTCTGGCCGCAGCAGACGTCACCCGCCACCGGCTTTCCGATCTGGAAGCCGCCGCCGCCGATGCCGAAAAGGAGATGCAGGCCCTGCCGGCCGAGCGCGAACCGGACATCAGTGCCCAGGAGAGTCAGGCCGAAAAGGTTGCCCGGGCGCTGGCAAATTTGCAGGAACAGGCCAAGCTCCAGCAGCAACTGGCCCAGGATTTGCAGGCCGGCCGCGAGGAGATGGTGCGGCTGGAAAGCAGCGCCGGCAGCATCGAGGGGCAGTTGCAACTGCTGGACAAGGTCAGTCAGCGTGCCGCGGCCAAGAATTCCGACTGGTTCGAGCGACACGCGCAGCAGGATGCCCAGCGCCTGGCGAAAGTCGCCCAGCTTGAGGCGGCCGGTCTGGAAAAGGCTCTTGATGCGGTGATCGGCCGGCAACTGGAAGGATTTGTGGTGCCGTCGATAGAACAGGCGCACGGCAGCGAGGATTTGCCGGAAGGGTTGTCGCTGGTTGCAACGGCCCGGCCGCCGATGATTGCCGCGACGACATCACCGCCGGGCACTGAACCACTAGCGGCCAAAGTCACTGCCGCGGCCGCCTGGCAGCCGCTGATTGAGGTGTGGCTGCACGACGTCTATCTTGCACCCAATGCAACGGCCGCCCGCACCGCGGCCGCCAGTCTGAGCCCCGGTCAGATCGTGGTTACCGCCGCCGGGGAAATCTGGGGCTGCGGCTACGCGCACGGCTTGTTGCACCGGGAAGCCGGCATGGAGTGGATCGCCGCGATCAAAAAGGCGCGCCGCGATCTGGCGGCAATCGAAAAGCAGATCAAGCGCAAGCAAAGCGAGCAGGAGATTGCCGAGCGCAAGTTTCACGAGCAGGAGAAGAAGCACGAGCGCGCCGAGCACAAACTGCTTGCCGAGCGCAAGCAGTTCACCGAATTGGAGGACGAGAACCGCCGCCGGCTGCAAGAGGCGGAGTTTCTCACCGAGCGTCGCCGCCGGCTGCTTGAGTTGATCAAGCGCTCCAACCACGACTTGCAGGCGCGTCGCCAGGAACTGAACGCCGCCGATGCCGCGCTCAAGAAGGTCGATGCCCAAAGCCGCGCCCATGAGGATCAGGTGCACAAGTTGCGCGATTCTCTCGCCAAGTTCTCGGCCACGATCGAAAAGCTGCGTGCCGAACAGTCGCAGCACGCCGATGCCGGACGCAGCGCCAGCCAGTCCACCGGCCATGCCCGCGAGCGGCTTGATGACATGCGCAAGCGGATGCAAGAGCATGGTGCGGCGATCGCCGCCGCCAGCAACAAGGCTCAGCAGATCAAGGCCGGTTTGGTCCGCCACGATCCGGACAGTCTGGCCGGGCAGCTCAGTGAATGCGAGCGACAGGCCAAGCAGGCCCAGCAGCAGCTCGATGATGCCAATGCCGCCAACGAAAAGGCCGCGGCCGCCGAAAAGGACGCCGCCGAGCAGGTGGTCAGGTTGCGCAGCCGGCAGGAGGAGGCGAATGAGAAGCTGCATGCCCGGGAAATAGAGATAACCGAGCTGGGCGTTGAAGTCAAGTCATGCGCCGAGCAACTCGCCAAGCTCGAGTGCGACGCCGAGCAGATCGAACTCTTGCGCGCCAGGCATTCCAGCGTTGCCGCTGCATCCGAACACGCAGCCAAGCTGGCGCGCCGGATCGAGGGCATAGGGCCGATCAATTACGCGGCCGACGCCGAACTTGCCGCCTGCCGGCAACGGGTTGCCGAGATAGCCGAGCAGCGCCAGGATTTGCAGGATGCAACTGACGAGTTGCGCGCGGCGATCGAGCGCATCGACCAGGAAATGCTCACCCGGCTCAAGGACAGTTTCGAGCGCATCAACAAGCGTTTTGCCGAGTTGTTTGTGGTGTTGTTCGACGGCGGCGAGGCCGAACTGGTGATGACCGGTGAATCGCTGCTTGATGCCGGCTTGCAGTTGCGGGCGAGTCCGCCGGGCAAGAAGGTTTCGGCGATTCAGTCGCTGTCGGGCGGGGAGAAGACGCTTACCGCACTTGCCTTTTTGTTTGCGCTCAACGATCTCAATCCGCCGCCGTTTTGCGTGCTCGACGAGGTTGACGCGGCCTTGGACGACGCCAACACCAGGCGCTTTTGCCAGCTGGTGGGCAGCATGGCTGCGCGCAGCCAGTTCATAGTGATTACCCACAACAAGATAGTCATCGATTCGGTTGATCAGCTGGTGGGAGTCACTCAGGAGCAAAAGGGGGTTTCGAAGGTAATCAGCGTTCAGGTCGAGGAGGCCATCCGCGCCGCCCAGAGTTACGCCGGCAAATAGCCGTCCGGGGCACATGGAAATCAACTGGGACTATGTCTTGGTGGCGCTGGCGATGCTGCTGCCCTTTGCGCTTTATGGAGGCTGGTTGCTGCTAAACCGCCTCCGCCGCCGCGGTCAGCTGGCGTCGCTGGCAGCCGGCAAGGATGAACCCTCCTTTGCATCGCAAGCAGCACCGGTTGCCGCCAGCCAGGAACCTGAAATCGAGGCTGTCGCCCAGGTGCCTGACCAGTTGCCAGCAGCCGCTCCTCCATCCGAGTCGGATGTCGAGCCTGACATCAGCACCGACCAACCGCCTGCCGGTGAGCAACAGGAGGATGCTCGCGCATCGGCAGCGCAGGTGGCGGCGGATACGGCGGTTGCCGATGATGCAAGTCAGCCGCCGGCAGCACAGCAAGAAAGCGGCCCGCAAGACAAGTTTCCCGCCCTGAGCGCCAATGATTTGCCCGAGCATTTCTATTATGTTGCCCGGCTAAGCTGCCCGGCGCCCGGTTTTGCCGCCGCGCAGATGCGGGAGATGTCGGCCGACATCGTAAAGCAGGCGCGACTGCAAAAGCACCAGTTGCTGCTTGGCTGGGATGGCGGCAAGTGGCAGAGCCTGCGTTCGGAGATGAAGTATCGCTGTGTGGTCTGGTGCATCCCGCTGTGCACCAGGACTACCTGCATCGAGAACGAGGAGATAGCCGCAGTCACCCGCTGCATTCGCACCTGGATGCAGCGCACCGGCGGCCAGGCGCAATTGCCGGTAGTGAAAGATGTCAAGGAAAGTTTGCAGCAGGTGCACGAGTTTTGCGAGCCGGTCGATGCGATCTTCGCGGTGCGGCTGGTGGCGATGGCCGAGGACAATGCCAAGGTGCACAGTTGTGCGCAGATACTCGAGATCGCCTATGCACACGGCCTGGAGAATGTCGAGGGCCGGATCGAGCGGCGGCTCAATTCCGAGACCCTGTATTCAATGCGCGCCGCCAACGGTGATGAACTGGGCAGCAAGTCGCCGGATCGCAAGTTGGCGAGCATTGTCCTGGAACTGGATGTGCCGCGGGTTACCAGGCCGCGGGAAAGTTGCGAGGAAATGTTCGAGTTCGCCGGCAAGCTGGCGCGGGTGCTCGGCTACCGGATGCTCGATGAGAAGGGGCAGCAAATCGAAAAGCAGGATGAGCAAGAGTGCCTGCTTTGGATCGAGGATGTCGTCTTGGCCCTGCGCGAGCAGGGGATCAAGCCCGGCGGCAGGCTGGCGCGGGCGCTGTTTAGCTGATCATGGCCGATCCCGGCCGGGCGCTTGCACAGCGGGCCAGCCAGTTGCGCAGCGTGATCAAACATCACAATGTCCTTTACTACGAAAAGGATCGGCCGGAGATTTCCGATTCCGAATACGATCGGCTCTATGACGAACTGGTTGCCATTGAGCGGCTGCATCCGCAGTTGCGCCGCGCCGACAGCCCGACTCTGGTCGTCGGTGGCCGGCCGGCGGCCGAATTCGCAAAGTTCCGCCACGGTGAAGCGATGCTGTCGCTGGAAAAGATCGTCGATGAAGCCGAGCTGGATCGGTTCTTTGCCCGGCTGGATCAGGCGGCGGTTTTCGCGATGCCCAAGCTCGACGGCCTGGCGGTCAATCTGGTTTATCTGGGCGGCCGCTTCTGGCGCGGCGCCACCCGCGGCGATGGCAGCACCGGCGAGGATGTCTCCGCCAACCTGCACCATGTGCACGGCATCCCGCAGCATCTTGCCGGCGCGGCGACACCTGAGCTGATCGAGGTGCGCGGCGAAGTGGTGATGCCGGCGGCGGCCTTTGCCCAACTCAATGAAGGCCTGGCCGAGGATGAGCGCTATGCAAATCCGCGCAACGCCGCCGCCGGCAGCCTGCGCCAGAAGGACTCGGCCAAGACCGCCGGCCGCAATCTGCGCTTTTTCGCCTACGGCAGCGGCGCCATTGACGGCGGCAGCTGGCCGGAGAGCGTCAAGGCCGAAAGCGAACTGCTGGGCCGGCTCGGCTTTGCCTTTGCCAGCCCCAGCCGGCTGTGTGCCGATGTTGCGGCGATGCGCGCCTACTGTCAGGAACTGGGGCACAGCCGCGATGAGCTTGATTACGCGATAGACGGAGCGGTATTGAGAGTCGATGATCGCATCGTTGCCCGGCAGATGGGCAGCAACGCCAAGGCGCCGCGCTATGCGGTTGCCTTCAAGTTCGCCGCGGAAACCGGCAGCACAACTGTGCGCTCGATTGCATTTCAAATCGGCCGCACCGGGGTGCTCACCCCGGTGGTCGAGGTTGAACCGGTCGAGGTTGACGGGGTGCAAATCAGTCGGGTTACCGCCAACAACATCGAGTTTCTGGCCGGCCTCGATGTGGCGATCGGCGATCGGGTGGTGATCGAGCGCGCCGGCGGGGTGATCCCCAAGATAGTTGAAGTTGAGCACGCCAGGTTGCGGCAGCCGGTCAAGTTGCCGGATCGATGCCCAAGTTGCGGCGCGCAGCTGGTGCGCAAGTCGGTGCATCTGGTCTGTGTCAATCCCGGCTGCCCGGGACGGATGCTGGCCGGCCTCAATCATTTCGTCTCCCGGCCGGCCCTCGACATCGAGGGACTGGCTTCGGCGCTGCTTGAAAAACTCATTGCCGCCGGCCTGGTTGGCCAGCCGGCCGATCTGTTTACTTTAAAACAGTTGCAGTTGCAGGAGCTGTTTGCCGGCGAGACGCTGGCCAAAAAGGATATCAAGCTTGCCGATCTGCCCGAGGAAAAGCGCAACCGCGAACTGGCCCGGGTGCAAAAATCATCCGGCAACATAATCGCCGGCATCGGCCGCGCCGCGGCCAATGCCACTTTCGGGAGAGTGCTTTTCGCGCTCGGCATCGACGGCCTGGGCAGCGTTGGAGCTGCTGCACTCGCCGAGTCGTTTGGCAGCCTGGCCAATCTTGAAGCCGGTGCGCCGGAGGTGCTGGCGTTTTGCAAGCCGGTGCAAATCGAGGTGGCAGTTCGCATCCACGCGCAACTGGGTGCAAACGCCGGTGGCCAATTGCATCTGCTGCGCCAGCGGGGGGTGGCCTGGCCGGAAACCGATCCACCCGGCCACAACGCTACTCTTGCCGATCTTTTCGATTATCTGCACTATCTGGAAGAGGGTTATCCGGACTGGCCGCAACTGATGCCGGGCAAGACTGCATCGGCCAGGATTGGCGAACATTTTGCCGGCACCGGCATGTCGCCTGCCCAACTGGCAGACGGGAGCGCAAAGCAGCTGGCGTCGGCGATCGGCGCCAAGTCGGATCGACAACTTGCCCGCTTCGAGAGCGAATGCGCAAAACTGATCGCCTGCCTGGCCAGTGTCAAGGTGCGCAACCTGGTTGCGCAACTGGAAAACCTGCTGGCGGTGCGCTGGGATGGGTCCGCGGTCTCGCCGGCCGGGCGGCTGGCCGGAATGAAGGTGGTGGTTTCCGGCCGCATCGAAGGATACAGCCGCGAGCAGGCCAGGCAACTGGTGGTCAAGCATGGTGCGGTTGCGGCGAGTGCGGTTAGTGCAAAGGTCGATCTGCTGGTGTGCGGAGCCAGTCCGGGGGCAAGCAAGATCGCAGCTGCGCGCCAGCATCAGGTCAAGATGATTGAAGCCGACGAGTTTCTGGCCATGCTCGCTTCCCCCACGGACAAATGAGCGAGACCCCGGTCGCACCGCTGGATTTCGAAGCCGAAGTGCACGAAATCGAGTTGCGGATAGCCGCGATTCATCAAGACAGTCGCGATTCCTCGCCGGCCGAACTGCTGGGCAAGTCGCGGGAACTGATCAAGGAGCGCGACCGCAAGCTAAAGCAGCTTTATGCAAAGCTCGATGCCTGGCAGACCTGCAAGGTTGCCCGGCATCCGCAGCGGCCGCAGGCGGCCGATTACCTGCACGAGGGTCTGGATGATTTCATCGGCATGCACGGCGATCGGATGTATGGCGATGACCCGGCGGTGATCGGCGGCCTGGCGCAACTGCAAGGGCGCTCAATCATGGCCATAGCTCAGCACAAGGGCAGCAGCACCGAGGACCGCATCGCCCACAATTTCGGCATGCCGATGCCGGAGGGCTACCGCAAGGCGCTGCGACTGGCGAAACTGGCGGCCAAGTTCCGGCTGCCGGTGGTGACCTTCATTGATACGCCCGGCGCCTACCCGGGCATCGAGGCTGAAGAGCGCGGCCAGGCGCAGGCGATCGGCAACTGTCTGCTTGAAATGGCGGTGCTCGAAACGCCGATCATTGCGATCGTGATCGGCGAGGGCGGTTCCGGCGGCGCTCTCGCCCTGGGGGTGGCCGACGAGGTGATGATGCTCGAACATTCGATCTATTCGGTGATCTCGCCGGAAGGCTGCGCATCGATCCTGTGGCGTAGCGCCGAGCGCGCCGCCGATGCGGCCGCCGCCCTCAATCTTACCGCCGGCAAACTGAAAAAACTCGATTTGATCGACACCATAATTGCCGAGCCGATCGGCGGCGCCCATCGGGATCGCACCGGCACCATTGGCGCGGTGTGCAAGGCGGCTGCTGCCACTTTGGATCGGCTGGCCGGCATCGATTTGCAGGCGATTGTGCAAAGGCGCGCCGCCCGCGCCCGCAACTATGGCAAGTTTGATGGCGGCTGAGGCACCGGGCGCGGCGGTAGAGCGGATGCTGCAAGAACACCGCCGCGCCGGCGGCTGCATGGTGGTGGGTTATTCCGGCGGTGCCGATTCGAGCCTGCTGCTGGCTCTGGCCGTCCGGCATTGCCCGGCCGGGATCAACCTGCGGGCGCTGCATGTAAACCACGGCCTGCATGCGCAATCCGGCGACTGGGAAGAACATTGCCGGGCCTTTGCCGACAAGCTGGGAGTGCCAATTGAAGTGGTGCGCAGCCGCATTCGCGCCGGCCGCGGCATCGAGGACAAGGCGCGCCAGGCGCGCCTGCGTGCCTTTGCCGGCACCGATGCCGATGCCATCGTGCTTGCTCATCATGCCGACGATCAGATCGAGACCTTCCTGCTGCGCGCCCTGCGCGGCGCCGGGATACGCGGCCTGGCCG
>JAPORI010000031.1 GCA_026710225.1 Betaproteobacteria bacterium | reverse complement strand
GCGGACAGGGAGGCGCTGATGTCATCCAGGGCTTGCTCACGCCCGACAAAATTGACATAGGTCATGTCAATGTCAATCGACAGGCGCGGCAGGTTGAGCAAAAACGCGTTTATGGCCGTGCCTCCCTTCAAGGCCAGACATGCTTGCTCCTGAAAGTGCGGCAGCAGCTTCAACAGCAGCCGCATCCGCGCCTTTATCGCATCGTTACTGAGCGTCCTCGGGAATCTCGTCATAAAGCATGTATTTGGGGTAGGTGATCTGATACTTGGCATTCAGGCAGCCTTCGCCCTTTTCGACCAGCATCCGCTTGCCGCGACCCAAATCTATTTTCCTGACATCGATTTGGTCAAACCAGGGCTGGTCATGCCTTTCGGCAAACCACAGGAAAAGGCGCTTGACCTTGACGCTGCGACACTGGCACAGCACTTCCTGAATCTTCTCCGGATCAAGCCAGGCCAGTTTCTCCATGACATAGCCGGCTTCGTCGAATCTTTCCCGCTTGGGCACCTCGTCGAGATGTTCCAGGGCAGCGCGCGCCTCGGTGGAAACTATCAGCGGCATTTCCTTGTCGTTCCATGACATCTGCTTGGTCTGCTTGGGCAGCACGGCAGGCCCGGCAAAGCATTGCTTGTCACCGTCCCAGGTTCCGAACGGCTGCTGCGGTCGGGTATATTCTTCGCTGGCAAACAGGCGCCTGGTCTTGTGGAAGACAAACCGCTTGTCCAACCCCAGTTTTTGCAGCCAGCCCGGCGGAGCCTTGGGTCCGTATAAATGGATAAAGTAGGGCAGTTGATATGATATGTAGTGACCGTGCCCCTGTATTTCGAGGGCGGTCTTGCCGCCAACGACCAGCGGGCAGCCCATCAGCGATTGCAGCGAGGTCACCACCCCTTCCCAGCACAGCCGGAATCCAGGCCGGTGATAGACCCCCGGAGTAGGCTGCACCAACCAGCCGGCGGCAGCATACTGGCTGAGCAAGGCGCGCGAGTATCCCCGGCTTTCCAGCCAGGGGACGCTTGCCAGCAGGGGTTCGGGGAGAATATGCTGGAGTCGGTTTAGTTTTTGCTTTTTCCGCATATCAATAATTTTCGCAATTCTAGCATATTTTCAAATAGCGACGAACCAAACAGCATCCCCTGCGGTTGCGGCAGGCCATCTCTGGCGGGCAAATCGATTACTTTTGCGGCACTGATTCCGAGCCAGCATCGAGCATCCCCGGCTTGCCAGCAGGGGTTCGGGGAGAATATGCCAGAATTGGTTTAGTTTTTGCCTTTTCCGCATATCAATGATTTTCGCAATTATAATATATTTTCAAAAGCATCTGGCAATAATGCATTTTTTAAATAAAGGGTTTGGATTTTCAAAAGCGCAAGTTGTAAAACCACCTTATGGCAACCGGCAGATGTAAGGACAAGGTTGCCCGGATGCTTAGCAAAACGCCCGGCGTGATTGTCACCGGGGATCGCCAAATCGGCAAGAGCACCCTGGCGCAGCAGCTATCTGACAAGTTTCCCGCTCACTGCTGCGAGCGGGAGAAAAGCTGCGATTGGCAGGCGATGCAAAATGCCGATGACGAACTTGACCGCTCCAAAGGCACATTTGGCTATTGTCACAAGCGAGAACTCTTTTCCCCGGGGGATACCCGCCCGGTTGACATTTTTCAGGGAATCTTCTTGCAAACAAGGATAACTTTTTCAGCCCGAGCGGCCCTGGCAATGACCTTGTCAAAAGTTGCAATTGGCACCGAATTCCTTTTTGCCAATTCCAGATAGACGGCATCATAGACGGTCAGATGATGCTTGACTGACAGTGAAAATACATCTTCCATAACAGGCCGGTAATCGACATGCACCGGCAGTTCGTTCAGGGCAGCCAGAAAACTGGCACAGGCGCGAGCGGAAAGTTTTTTCCTAGCGCATATTTACGACCAGCGAATTTCTCGTTTCAAACAGCTGGATGAACAATCGCGGCGCTCAAGTTGATCCTGACACTGCTGCAACAAATCCGTCAACATACTTGCTCATGCCAGCAGCGACGCGACCAGCCAGTAGCCCAGCCGCAGGCTGATGCCAATCATCAGCGCGCAACACAGCCAGCGGATGATGCCGCCCGCGAGTTTGGTGGCCAGCCGCGCCCCGAGCACGGCAAAGGCGATCGCACCGCAGGAAACCGAAATCAGGGCGGCCAGATTTACCGCCTCGCCGGCAAACACTCCCGAAGCGGTGCCGGCAATCAGCATGGTTACCACCGCCGAAGTTCCGATCGCCTGCGGCAGGGTAACTTCGGCGCGCACCAACATCGGCATCGTGATCAGCCCGCCGCCGGTGCCGGTGAGCGCGCCCATGCAGCCGGCACCGGAGCCGCCGGTAACCAGCATTGCCGGCTGCGGCCGCACCGCGGCAACACCGGCTGCCGCCGGTCTTTTCCACAGGGCGCGAATGCCAATGATCAACAGTGCCAGCATCAGCAACTCGGGGATGCGCGGATCAACCCGCACCACCAGCCAGGCACCGAGTGCGGCACCAACCACCGCCGCCGGCGCCAGCACCCGCAGCAGTCGCCAATCAACGCTGCCTTGCACCGAGTGCATCAGGGCGCTGGGCACTGCGGTCAGAATCACGATCGCGCTGCTGGTGGCAACCGCTCCGGCTACCGCACTGTCAACCGGGATGCCGCGCTCCACCGCCAGCAGCAGCAGCAGCGGTCCGAACACCACGCCGCCGCCGATGCCGAACAAGCCGGCACACAGTCCGCCCAGCGCACCGATGGCGACATGAACGGCAAACAGCCAGTCAGCCAAGTTTCATCGCCCGGGTGATCTCGCGCCAGTGCGCCGGCGACAGCGGCAGCACCGACAGCCGGTTGCCGCGCGCGAGCAACCGGCAGCTGGTCAGTCGCCGGTTGGTGCGCATCCTGGCCAGCGGATACTCGCTGCCGGCCCTGGCGACGAACTTGACCGGCATCGCCAGCCAGCGCGGCTCGCGCCGATCGGAAGCCGGGTCGTAATACTTGGACTTTTGCGAAAACTGCAACGGGTCGGGAACCGCCGCGGCGGCAACTTCGCCGATGCCCACCGCCGCCGGCTGCGGGCAGCTGGAATGATAGAAGACGAAGCGCTCGCCCGGCTGCATCTGATCGCGAAAGCAGTTGCGCACCTGCCAGGAACGAATCCCGTCCCACAGGGTTTCCCCGTCGCGTTCAAAATCGTCGATCGAATAGTCGCCCGGTTCGCTTTTGAACAACCAGTAGCACGGTGTTACAGCCATGCGAATGCTCCTCGTTGAGGGAGTCTAGTTCTCCGGGCGGCGCTCGGCCAGCTCAAGACACTCGTCGAGCATCACCTTGACCGCTTCTTGCTCGCCGCCGGTCGCCGCCCGGCTGCCGGAAGCCATCCGCAGCGCCACCATCAGCGCCGCCCGTTCACCGTCGGCGATCGACGAGCGGCGACGCACATGCTCGTATTCGCTGGCGACGGTGGCTGCGGCTTTTTTCATCTTGGCGTGATCGGCAGCCGGACAGCGCACCTTGAACACATGCTGGCCCACCCGCACGGTAAGCAGGTCTGGATCAGCCTTGCCGGTCACTGCGGCAACTGCTGGATTAGATGGGCAATCTTTTCGCGCGCGCGCTCGCGCTTGTCTTCAACCGCGCGCAACCGCTTTTTGAGTCGCTCGATCTGCGCTTGCTGATCGATGCTGCGGAAGTAAAGCTCGTCGCGCTCGTCAACCAGCCGGGCGATTGCATCGCGCAACTGCAACATTCCGGCGGCACTGTCTTGATGCCGAGATGACTTCTCCTGCCGGGCTACCTTGCGCACAGATAGATATGATAACTCATTTTTTCCCGCCGGCGGCTGACAGCAGTTAAGATTGGGCGCCAAATGTCCATCTTGTCTGCATCGGTGACTTGAACAACTCGTCGGCCAGGAATCCCAACCGGCGAATCGTGGTGCTGACCGGCGCCGGCATCTCGGCCGAATCGGGTCTGCGCACCTTTCGCGCCGTCGAAGGATTGTGGGAGGATCATCGCATCGAGGATGTCGCGACTCCCGAAGGCTACCAGCGCGATCGGCAACTGGTGCACGACTTCTACAATCAGCGCCGCGCGGCCGCGGCGGCGGCCAAACCCAACGCCGCGCATCTGGCTTTGGCCGAATTCGAGGCGGCTTTTGCCGGCGAATTCCTGCTGGTAACCCAAAATGTCGACGACTTGCATGCGCGAGCCGGCAGCAAGCGGGTGCTGGCGATGCACGGCCAGCTCAACCGGATGCACTGCGACAACTGCGGGCAGGTTACCGACGCGCCGCCAGTGTGCAGGCCGGACATGCGCTGCCAGCACTGCCAGGCCGGCTTGCTGCGCCCGCATGTGGTCTGGTTCGGGGAAATGCCGTTGTTCATGGAGGAAATCTCGGCCGCCCTGGCCGATTGCAACCTGTTTATCGCCATCGGCACCTCCGGCCAGGTCTATCCGGCCGCCGGCTTCGTCCGGATCGCCGCGGCTGCCGGCGCCCACTGCATCGAGGCGAACCTGGAAGCATCGGCGGTTGCCGCCGGCTTTGACGAGCAACGGCTGGGACTGGCTACCGAGATCGTCCCGCAAATCCTGGCCGAAATCGCCTGAAAATGCGCTAAAAATAGATAAATTGGCTTTTCTGCGCCCAATTACACCTAAATTGGACTAAAACACGGCAAAATTTGCCGGCGGCTTCACGACCCGACAAAAAAGGCGCGGCGCTCATCGAGGTTCCAGGCGGCCAGCACACCGCGGTAGACGCAGCCGCCATCGAGCATGACCAGCGAGCGGTCCAGGCACAGGCCGTGCTCCGACCAGTGGCCGCAGACCACCGGCGCGCTGTCCGGCTGGCGCAGCCGATACCAGGCAATCCGATCATTGGCCGCAGTCTGCCGGTAGGGCAGACAGATGCTGCCGTCGCGGTTGCACCAGCGCAGCCGGCACAGGGCGTTGACCGCCAGCTGCACCTGGCTGGCAGCAGCCGCGCCCGGATCGTCGGCGATCTGATCGTTGCCCCAGCCAGCCGCCAGCGCCTGGCGCCAGTTGCTGCCGGCAAAAGCCGCGGCGACCGCCGCGGCGTGCTCGCGCAATCGAGACCGACTCCAGGCCGGCAGAATCCCGGCGTGCACCAACAGCCAGTCGCCCTCCTCAACCAGCAGCGGTCGGCCGCGCAGCCAGGCGATCAGCTCGCCGGCATCGGCCGCCGCCAGAATCGGCCGGTTGGCCGCCGCCACCGGCAGCAAGCCGCAATGCTGCATCAGCAGCGCCACATCGTGATTGCCCAGCAAGGTGGTAACCCAGTCCCGGCGCGCATAAGCCCAGCGCAGCACTGCCAGGCCGCTGCGACCGCGGCCAACCAGATCGCCAAGCAGAATCACCCGATCGCGCCCGGCAGCCCAGGCCAGCCTTGTTTCCATCTCCTGCAACGGGCCAATCATGCCGTGCAGGTCGCCAACCGCCCAGACCGCCATCGGTCTAGCCGGCGGCCGTCTCGCCGCTCAGTTGTTGTCCTCGCGCAGGAAGATGCGCCCGACCGGCGCCAGGTTCTCGGCAACCGTCGCCTCGGGGAGATGGGCGTTGGAACGGGAGATGTCGTAGACCAGCAAGGCGGCGAAGATGATTATCGCCACCAGCAGCAGGAAGCCGACCACCGCGGCGGTCACCACCCCCCAGAAATTGAGTCGTCCGGCTGCCATGTGCCTATTCTATGCCAGTGGTTTCACATGAAACCGGCCGGCCGCCGCGGCAATGGTTTCATGTGAAACCACCCCCGGCCGCGACCATGGTATAGAATTGTCGGCGCGGCGCACAGAGGCGACTGCAAGATGGATTGAAGCCGTCGGGCAACCAATGGTGGATATTCCTTTTGTTCGCGCCGCCGGAAGGGGCTGTTTTTTACCCATTGGCAGCCCCTTTCTGTTTTTGGTTTTTTTCCGCTACCCTCTACACTACCCCCGCTTTGTTGACTTGTTGCCGGCCGGCCGTGGCACCGGCAGGCAGGCGCCTGGCCGCGGCCGGCAACCGGGTCAATTTGCCGCATGTGGGAAAATATCAGCCGTGGCAGACAATAGCGAACGGCAGGTGGAGTGCGTCAAGCTCAAGCGCAGCGCAGCGGGGCTGGCCAAGCCGCCGCTGCCGGGCGAGTTCGGCCAGCGCATCTTCGATCAGGTGTCGGCCGAGGCCTGGGCCGGCTGGCTGGAACATCAAAAGATGCTGGTCAACGAATACCGGCTCAATCTGGCCGATCCGCGCGCCCGCAAATACCTGCGCGAGCAAACCGAACGCTACTTCTTCGGCGAGGGTGCCGATGTCGCCCACGGCTATGTGCCGCCCAAGCCATGAGCATGACGGTGGCGGCGACCTGGCAGGGCGGGGCCGCCTTTGCGGTTGATTCCGGCAGCGGCCACCAGCTGATCACCGACGGGCCGCCGGAGCACGGCGGGGTCAATGCCGGCTGGCGGCCGATGGAGCTGCTGCTGGCTTCGCTGGCCACTTGCAGCGGCTTTGATGTCGTCCACATCCTGGGCCGCGGCCGGCAACAGCCGGCAACCGTCAAGGTGCAGGTGCACGGCGAGCGCGCCGATACGGTGCCGGCGGTCTTTGCCCGCATCGAGCTGGCCTTTACCGTCGCCGGCGCACCACGCGCTGCCGCCGAGCGGGCGGTGCAGCTTAGCGTCGAGAAGTATTGTTCGGCGCTGGCGATGATTGGCTCTGACACCAAGGTGTCCTGGAAACTGGTCGATGCCGATGCCTAGCCGACTGAGCCTGCTGAGCCTGCCGGCGCTGCTGCTGGCCGCGGCGGCTTGGGCAACAGTGCCGGCCGCGCCGCAACTGGATGCGCCGGCCTACATCCTGATCGATGCGCTGACCGGCAAGAGTCTGGCGGAAAAGGCGGTTGACGAGCCGCGCCGGCCGGCGTCGCTGGCCAAGATGATGACCGCCTATCTGGCTTTCGAGGCGATCGCCGCCGGCCGGCGGCAACTGGATGAGCCGGTGCGGGTTTCGCGGCGAGCGAGCGAAGCCGGCGGCTACAAGATGGGCTTCACAGCCGGCGAACAAGTCGAGCTGGAACTGCTGCTGCTGGCGATGATCCATCGCTCCGGCAACGATGCCGCGGAAGCGATCGCCGAGCTGCTGGGCGGCAGCAGCGATCAGTTCGTGGCGACGATGAACCGCAAGGCGGCGCAACTGGGGATGGAAGACACCGTGTTTGGCAATCCGTCCGGCCGCGATGAGCCGGGGGTTGTCTCGACCTCGACCGCCCGTGATCTGGCCCGGCTGGCGGCGCGCACCATTGCCGACTTCCCGCAGCTGTATCGGCTGTATGGGATTGACGACTTCGAATTCGGCCGCGCCCGCCTGCCAAGTCGCAACCGGCTGCTGGCTTCGCTGGCCGGTGCCGACGGCCTCAAGACCGGCCACACCAGCGCCGCCGGCCACTGCCTGGCCGCGTCGATGATGCGCCGCGATCGGGAGGGAATGCGGCTGATCGCAGTGGTGCTGGGTGCGGCCAGCGCCGATGCGCGCGATGCGGCCGCCGGCGAATTGTTCGCCTACGGCTATCGCAACTGGCAGTCGGTGCTGCTGCTGGCCGAGCCGCAGCCTACTCTCGGGCAGATCAGGGTCTGGGGCGGCCAGGCCGATCAGGTTGCCCTGCGGCCGGACACCAGTCTGCCGGTCAAGCTGCTGCTGCCGCGTGATCAGGCCGAGCAACTGTCGGCGCAGCTTGAACTGCCGGAATGGCTGGAAGCGCCGCTGAGCGCCGGTGATGCCGCCGGCCGGCTGATCATCTCGGCCGGAGCGCACACGGTGCTCGAAATTCCGGCCGTGGCCAGCGAAGCGGTGGCCGCCGGTCCCTGGTGGAAACGGGCATCCGACTATGTGCGGCTGCACTGGGTGTCGCCGCCGCAGCGCACCGTCGCCGGAGTGGGCAAATGAACCCGGCCGAACTGGCCATTGCCGGTAGCGAGGTCTATGTCAACGGCAGCTGGCAGCCGCGCAATGAAGCGTCGATCTCGGTGTTTGACCGCGGCTTTCTGTTTGGCGACGGCGTCTACGAGGTGATCACCGCCTACGGTCGGCAGCCTTTTTTGCTTGAAGAGCACCTGGCCCGGCTCGAGTCGTCGTTAGCCGAGATCAGGATTGCCAATCCGCGGTCAAATCAGCAGTGGCGGCAGTTGATTGGCGATGCGATCGGCCGTCAGGACTTTCCCGATCAGAAAATCTACCTGCAAGTTACCCGCGGTGCCGCGTTTCGGGTGCACCGCTTCCCGGAAAATCCGCAGCCGGCGGTGGTGCTGTTTGTTGACCCGTTCACGGTTCCGGACCAACAGCACATGGCCGCCGGCATCAAGACAGTCACCTTGACCGACTTTCGCTGGCAGCGCGGCGACATCAAGGCGACTTCGCTGTTGGCGGCGGTGCTGGGCAGTCAGGCGGCCGCCGACGCCGGTGCCGACGAGACGATCTGGATCAGAGACGGCAATGTGTGCGAAGGAGCTTCTTCAAACCTGCTGGCGGTGATCGACGGACAGTTGTGCAGCCCGGCGCCGGCTTGCACCCTGCTTAGGGGAGTTACCCTTGATCACGGCATCCGGATCGCCGAGGAAGCCGGCATTGCCGTCGAGCGCCGCAATATCGCCGCGGCCGAGCTGGACGCGGCTTCGGAAGTGATGGTAAGTTCGGCAACCCGGGAAATCACTGCGGTAACCAGCATCGACGGCAAGACGGTTGGCGATGGAGTCGCCGGACCAATGCAGCAGCGCCTGCACGCCCTGTATCGGGCCAAGACCGACGCGCTGCACGCAGCCGCCGCCTAGGGGCTAGCTCCCGGTCTGCAATGGCCGGTTTTGATCTAGCCGAAACGGCAGCCGCCGATGCTGCGGTTGCTCTGGGCGAAGACCGCATCGATGCCGACCGGCTGGCCGGCCTGGGTGATCGAAAGGCAAACGTCCAGGCGGTGGTGATCGTCCGCCAGCAGTGCGTGGTTGCCGGCTGCGCCTGGTTCGATGCCTGTGTGCAACAGGCGGCGGCACAACTGGATTTGCCGGCCGCCCGGATCAACTGGCTGGTCAGGGAGGGCGATCAGGCCGACTCCGGCAGCCGGATCGTTGCCGTGAATGCCGCTGCCGGAGTGCTGCTGGCTGCCGAGCGCAGCGCCCTGAACTTCCTCGGGTTGCTGGCCGCGGTGGCAACCAAGGCGCGGATGATCAGCCAGCGGGCGGCACCGGTGCCGGTCTACGACACCCGCAAGACGCTGCCGGGTCTGCGCGCCGCGCAAAAGCACGCAGTGCAGGTGGGTGGGATGAAAGCCAACCGCGCCGATCTGGCCGAAGCTGCGCTGATCAAGGAAAACCACATCAAGGTGGCCGGATCGATCGGCGCAGCCTACGAACTGGCGCAAACCAGATGCCCGGCTGACAAAATCCAGATCGAAGTCGAGTCGGAGACACAACTTGCCGAGGCGCTGCAACTGGGTGCCAAACGAATCATGCTCGACAACTTCTCGCCGCAGCAGGTGAAAAAAGCGGTTGAGCAAGTCGCCGGTAAAGCCGAACTGGAAGCTTCCGGCAGCATCGATGCGAACAACATCGCCGCCTATGCCGCAACCGGAATAGATCGCATCTCGACGAGCGCGGCAACCAAGGAGGCTGGCTGTATTGACCTTTCAATGCAAATCATCTAGGGTGCGGCAGCCAAGAAAAGCCGACCAAGATTTATATACTTTATTCCACCTGACCGAGTGCTGCAATAACTGGCTGTCGCTCGACTTGCAAATCGACATCTTGCCGCCAGCCAAACTGGTGATACAATCGCGACCAGGATGGCTGACAACACTGCTGATTCGCCCAGTTACAGAAAAGCCCTGATTGAGTCCCTGCAAAAGGAGCGGGGCACCAAGGCGATCGTCTATGTGACCAGCCACCGGAAAGGTGCCAGCGCACAAATAGCGGGCAGTGCGGTTGATGTCTTCGTTGATCATCTTGACGACATCCTCGACGACATCGGTCCCAATGGCAGGATATCGCTGATTTTGCAAACGCGCGGCGGAGAAACGCCCGCGGCCTGGCGGCTGGTAAACCTGATCAGGATGTTCTGCGATGAACTGGAAGTCATCACTCCCCACGAATGCATGAGCGCCGGCACCCTCATTGCGCTGGGCGCCGACCGGATAGTGATGACCAAGCAGGCCACCTTGGGGCCAATTGACCCCTCCATCCAGCACCCTCTTTCCCCTCAGATACCCAAAGCCACCGGGGCTTTGCGCTGCCCGGTAAGCGTCGAATCAGTCAACAGT